>JAFURS010000030.1 GCA_017471805.1 Alphaproteobacteria bacterium | reverse complement strand
TTGTCGTTTGTGCGTCTGAATTTATTGGCGACGTTTTTACATTGGACAGCCTTGTTCTTGTCGTTGAGTCTGATTGTTGTGTTCCAGCCAGAATTGCGCAAGTTTATGGCGTTAATGGGAAATATAGAGGGCTGGCGCAGGGCCTTGAAGCGGGGCGGGGTGAAAACACGTGACACAACGTCGTTGGATGCGATTGTGGCAGCAGTAGAATATATGTCGCAAAAAAAGACGGGGGCCTTGATTGTGTTCCCAAGCACGTTGGATGAAAGCGCAATTGACAAAAAAGGTGTCGCAATAGACGCTAAGATAACAAGTGAATTGTTGTTGACAATTTTCTTTAATAAAACACCACTGCACGATGGGGCGGTTATCATAGAAAATAATCGTATTGCGTATGCGGGGGCTATTTTGCCACTGTCACAAAATAATCTGAATTGGAAATATGGAACACGGCATCGGGCGGCGTTGGGTGTTAGCGAAGTGTCAAAGGCGGTGGTTCTGGTCGTGTCCGAAGAAAGTGGTGATATTTCAATTGCAGAAAAAGGAAAATTTACCAAGTTTGATGATGTGAAAAAGTTGCGTTCACGTCTGGAACGGGTGATGATGCGTGATTAGTCGCTTGTAAATCCGCCCAAAAGGCGGATGTTTTTTGTTGCTTGCTTTTACCCTTGCACCGAATCGGGAAATTTTGATAAACTAAGGGAAAAGAGTGTAGGAAACACATATATAGTATAAGGAAACAGGAGCATTATAATGGAATTTTCAGTGTTTCGTCAGGTGTTGATACGTGCGCTGGGGCATATGCAGTCGATTGTGGAAAAGCGTGCGACATTGCCGATTTTGATGAATGTTAAGATAGAGGCGGCAGATGATTTGATTCTGTCGGCGACAAATGTTGATTTAGAACTGGTTGAGCACGTTGCCGCAGATATTACATTGGGCGGAAAAATCACTGTGCCGGTTCAGATGTTGTATGATATCGTGCGTAAACTGCCCGATGATGCCGAGATTTCTTTTAAGCAGTCAGGGGATCAGTTGATTGTTTCAAGTGGTCGTGCGGTATTTCGTTTGCCTACGTTGCCAGCGGAAAATTTCCCAGCAATGGCGGGCAGTAATTTGACAACTAAGTTCCAGATGACAACTGGGGATTTGGCACACTTGATTAACCAGACAAAGTTTGCAATCCCAACGGATGATGTGCGTTATCACTTGGGCGGGATTTATTTCCATATATCTGATGAGGGCGATGAAAAGAAATTGACGGCCGTTGCAACAGACGCACAGCGTATGGCGTTATGTGCAATGCTGGCACCTGCAGGCAGTGCGGAAATGCCATCTGTGATTTTGCCACGTCGTGTTATTGGCGAATTGTCAAAGTTATTAGAAGATGCCAATGTTGATGATGTTATGGTTGAATTGTCAGATACCAAGGCACGTTTTACAGTCGGGGCGGCAACATTGACCAGCAAATTGGTTGATGCCCAGTATCCAAATTATCGTGTCGTTATTCCAAAAGGAAACGATAAAATTGCAATCTTGGACAGAAAGCAGTTTATAAATGCGGTTGATTTGGTGTCTGTGGCCAGTGTAGATAAGACTAAGTCTGTGCAGTTGACATTCAGTATGAACAAGTTGGTTATAAATGCGTCCAGTCCAGATGCAGGGACCGCAACCCAGGAATTGGATATTGAATATAATGGCGACAGTTCTTTTACTGTTGTGTTTAATGTAAAGTTCTTGTTGGATGTTGCCGGTCAGGTCGAAGGGGAAAAGTTCCAAATGGAAATGCAGGACCCATTGGCACCAACAAAAATAAATTCAATCGACAAAGATACAGATGCGTTATATGTTCTGATGCCGATGAGAATGTAAAAATAAAAAATCCAAGAAACCCGCCGTATGGCGGTTTTTTGTTACTGTTTTATAAAAATTAGTGTTTGTATTATTTAGAATAACTTTTGTTATTCCGGGGGTGACCCCGGAACCTAGGTAATGTGGATGCTAATTTAGGTGTGTGATGATGGATGCTCTGACCACCCCGCCCGTTGGGCACCCCTCCAACGGAGTGGAACTATCAGCATAATTATTTAGCCACCCCTCGTCATCGTTCCGATGACACTGGCCGCCCAAGGGCGGTGAGAATTTTAATGTGTGCGTTTTTTGGGAACTTTTTTAATAAAAAATTAAAAATAAAAAACGTCTGTGTTCGGCGGTGGGTGCGGGTTTGGGCGAATTTTAATATGCCTAATCCAAACGGTGGTTTGTTTTGGCATCCTCTCTCATATATTCTACCCCAGGAATCGGGGAATTGTCAATATGAAATTGTGCCTAATCCAAAGGACCGTTTTCCTGCAACGGTGTGGAAAAGTAAAGGGGGATGTGGGGACAATGAAACGTGCAGTAATCAGATTGTTTGGACGTATTTTATCGGTTATTGGTCTGGGGGTGTCATATGACACGGTTGTGAATATTGCGTTCGAGTGCAAGCAAGGTTCGGCTATGACGGTTCCAGATGTTAGTGGTTCTTGTGAAAATTCGTATGGCGAGGTGTTTTCCTATGATGTTGTTGGGACAGTTCCTTTAACTGTTGGTATTGTAAGGTGTTCTACGGATGCCATCCTGGATTCGGGTAGTGGTGTTGCGTTGTTGTGTGCTGTGCTTAGAAATTATGATTTTAGTGATGGTTTTTCGGATATAGAACAGACGGAATATAGCGGTGAATTTAGTGGAAAAGAATTTTTTATCGGGGCAGGGAAGATTTATCCATTAACACCAGGGTGTCGAAATTTGTCGAATCAGGATTATGAATTAGTTTATAGTACAGCAGTAAATTTAAATCCATATTGTCTTTTTGGGGCAAGTGCGAATGATGAAATTGCGTCTGGTGATGAGGGGGCAGGAACAGGGACGACAGGGACAGGAACAGGGACAAGTTGGCAAGAGCAGATTCTGGGTTGGGGTGGTTGTTTCTGGAAAAATGATTTTTTGTATTCTGCGTCATCTGAAATTTGGGAGCGAATTGGGTGTGCGTATACTACTGGTTATGGAACCTCAGATTTTGTTGGTTCGTCTGAAATAGTGGATAGTTCTTCGCACTCTTGTGAGTGGACGTATGTTGAAAATTTGCCGACGACGCATCCGGCATATCTGTTGCCGCCAGTTCTTAGTATGCAGTTTTCTGGATGTGGTGAGCATACGTATGGTGATTCTGCATATGCAACAGGGACAGGGGTTTTTTATACCATACCCCTTGTTGGGGTTATGGGGGCGGCCGCCTGTGTTGAGGCCGAGGATAGTGTAAATAATTTGTGTGGTCGTGAAGCGGGCATATCTGCACAAAATATTTTTGGGTTGTTTGGATCAGGTGACGGGGCAATAGCCAAAACAACAGGTTGTGCAGTTTGTCCAGTTATGGATAGCACAAATTCAAGTTATACTAATTTGACATCGTGGACCGCCAGCACAACCAATCCTGATGGCGCAACAGGGGCGGGGGCGTGTTATTTGTATGTTAATGGCGTTGGTTCTGATGAGGCAGGAATGTATGAGTCGGAAGGTTGGTGCTTTCCAGAGTAAAAAATCCAGGAAAACCGCCGTATGGCGGTTTTTTTTGCTTAAATAATTGCAATCGGGATTTTTTATGTTATCATTTTGTCAACAAAATAAGAGGCATATAATGACACTTGAAAATTTAGCACCAGGAAAATTGCCACCAAAAAAAATGAACGCAATTATTGAAATTCCTGAAAATGGTCACGTGAAATATGAAATCGACAAGGAAACTGGATTGTTAAAGGTGGACAGAATCTTGCACGCACCAATGGCATATCCAGCGAACTATGGATATTTTCCAGGAACGTTGGGCGATGATGGGGATCCGCTGGATTGTGTGGTTGTTTGTAATGCGCCTTTGCGGCCAGGTGTTTTGATTGAAGTGCGACCAATTGGGGCCTTGTTAATGGAGGATCAGGCCGGTGGCGACGAAAAAATTATCTGTGTGCCACGGGATAAAATTGACCCATACTATGAAAAAATCGAATTTATTGAACAGTTGCCAGAAATATTGCGTTCTAAAATCGAATATTTCTTTCAGCACTATAAAGACTTGCAGTCAAATGCTTGGTCCAAGATTTTAGGCTGGGCAGGGCGTGAGGCCGCAGATAAGTTAATTATGGAAAGTATTGACCGTTATTGGGCGCATAAACGGGAAATGCAATAAAGACCTTGCGTTTGGTTAGGGGATTTTTATAATCAAAAAGTTTAATTCAAAAGAGGTATTAAAATGGCATCTTATATTGCAAATGATATGCGTGTGGGTTGGGTGATTTCGCACAATGGTAAACGTTATTCTGTGACATCTATTACCAAGGTTAAACCAGGTAAGGGTGGGGCGTTTGTGCAGGCCGACCTGCGTGATATAGATTCAGGAAACAAGGGCGGCGATCGCTGGCGTGCAGAAGATAAAGTTGAAAAGTTGATGGTCGAAGATTTTGATTGTCAATATCTGTATGCAGATGGCACAGATGCGTTTTTTATGAATTTGTCAGATTATGAACAGTTCACAATGGCGGTTGATTCACTAGGCGAAGCAATGAAGTTCTTGGCCCCAGAAATGGTTGTCAAAGCAAACTTTGTCGAAGGTCAGCCGGTGTCAATTTCCCTGCCCAAGACAGTTATTGCGACTGTCGAAGAAACAGAACCGGCCTTGAAAGGTCAAACTGTATCCAGCAGTGGTGGCAAGCCAGCTATTTTGGATAACGGTGTTCGTGTTCAGGTGCCTTTATTCATCGAACAAGGCGAAAAAATCGTCGTAAATACTGAAACGTTAGAATACGTCGAACGGGCAAAATAAAATCTAATGGCATATCTGCGGGCGGAACCAATAACTCGTGTAGCATCAAGTACACTTCGTTATCAGTTTCGCCCGTATCTATACCATTATCTTTTATTTTTTCAAAAATCATAATAATTCATCTATGAACGGTGCCGTCCACTTATGTATCATTAGTACACTGCGTGGACGGCACTGTCCATATCTAAACTATTCTAATTTATTTTATTAAATCTGGTGGCATATCTGCGGGCGAAACCAATAACTCGTGTAGCGTCAAGTACACTTCGTTATCGGTTTTGCCCGTATCTATACCATTATCTTTTATTTTTCAAAAATTATAATAATTCATCTATGAACGGTGCTGTCCACTTATGTATCATTAGTACACTGCGTGGACGGCACTTGTCCGTATCTAAATCATTCTAATTTATTTTATTAAATCTGGTGGCATATCTGCGGGTGGTGTGTGTCTATATTATTCTATTTAATATTGTGTTGGGTGGGTGTTAAAATGTCTTGTTTTTTGTGAAAAAAAAGGGGTGGTTTATGTGTTGGTAGCCTTGGGGTGTTTAAAAGATAGTTTTTTTATGCTTTTTAACTTGTAATATGTTGATATTAGTCTTTTTTTTGCGTCCGGTCTCGGGTATACATTTTTGTATTGCTAAAAAACGCTGTATTCGTTATAATTATTGGTGTGTAGGGTGAAATATATATGCCTAATCTAAACGGACGTTTAGATTAGGCAATGATTCCTAACAAAAAATGGCGGATTTTTGGGCAGTTTTTTCAAAGAAAATCGCCTAATCTAAACGTCCGTTTGCGTTGGGCGGTTCACAATAGGGAATATGGTGCGTAGATTATTTGGGGTTGTTTGTATATTTTTCCTGGGGGCGGGATTTATCCCGACTGATTGTCGTGCAAATTTAGCCAGTAAAATGTATGTTGATACAATCGTTGCATCGGTTGCAGGGACCAAGGTTGAACAGGCTGATTTTGATGCGCACGTTAATAATAAATCAAATCCGCACGCTGTGACAGCGGCACAGGTTGGATTGGGAAATGTCAAGAATCTTGACCAGACCAACGCAAGTAATTTGGCGTCGGGAACGGTAAAATATAATTTGCTGCCTGTGGGGACGGCTGAGAATACAGTTGCAGCGGGAAATGATGTTCGTTTCGGGACAATTCCAACAGTTGCACCATCGGGAACACCGCCGGATGGTCAGGTTTATGTCTGGTTTAATTAAGGGGGCTTTATGCCTGCAATAAATATCGGCGATGTTCAGGTTATAGTTCAGACGGTTCAGCAGACGCAACCGTCGTTGAAAATTATGGGGGCAGATGGCATCGTTTATTATGCAGATGCAAATCCGGGTGCCTGTCCAAGAAGTTTGGTTGTTGGGGATGCGGATAATCCATATACAATCGGTAAATCAACACTTGTTTATGAGGCGACTTCGTTTGATGTGTGTGAAACGGTTTCTTTGCCGGCAGGTTGCTATTCGGTTAGCATAATGGGTGGACGTGGTGGCGATGGTGGTAATAAGGCCGGTACAGGTGGTGATTCAAGTGTTGAGACCATCAGTTTTAATTTAACCCAGACAACTGATGTTTATGTTCTGCGTGGTGCTGATGGTAATGATGGCGAAGTAAATTCATCAAGTAGTGGAATTTTTGGTGGTGGCGGTGGTGGTGCAACCGGTGTGCCTAGTTTCTTTCAGGTTGGTGACCAATATATTGTATCCAATGGTGGTGACGGTGGAAACGGTGGCGGTGGTTATAACAGCAGCAAGGTTGAACAGGAATGTGGTGCCGGTGGTGGGGCAAGTGTAAATACCGGTGGTGATGGTTTGATTGCCAAGGGGTCTGATTCATTGGGTGCAGGTGGATTTGTTTGTGGTGGTGGTGGCGGTGGTGCAATTGGTGGTGCGGCAGGCGAAGCGTCGTCGGGATTTTTGTATAATGGGTCGGCAGGAACTGCGGCGTCCGATACAGCAGGTGGCAGTGGCGGAAACAGTTCGATGGGCGGATTGTTAGGTTCGTCCAGTGCGACCGGTGGGGCCGGTGGCGCAAATGTTTCATATTCGTGTGGCACCCAGGTAATTTACCAATATGGTGGTGGTGGCGGTGGTTCGGTGTCAACCGGTGGATTATTTGGTGTCGGTGTTGGTGTTAATGGTGGAAATGGTGGCAGTGGCAGTAAAGGCACCAGTTCAACCAGTTTTGTTCAAATTTATCGTTTGGGATAATGTTTCTGCCCCGGTTCCCCCACGAACCGGGACCTTTTTATTTTGTTTTAAGTTCAAGCATCAACCCACAATGGTCGGTGGGTTTTGTTGCCAAACGTGGTTCTAAATCTATTTCACAGTTTTTAATCATCTGGGCCGCAACCTTGTTGCACAAGAAATAATCCAAACGCAACCCCTGTCTGTTTCCGACGGTGTCACGTCCACGATATCCATACCAGGTATAATCTATATCATCTGGGTGCAATGTGCGCCAGGCATCAACCCATCCTGATGCCAACCATTGGTTCATAATTTCACGTGCCTGCGGGGCCGAAATTGCAATCCCCTCGTAATTTTTAGGCTTCCAAATATCCCTATCTTCGATTGCCACATTAAAATCACCACCGATAATTACTGGTTCTGGCGAATCCAAATATTGTGCAATATAATCTGTGAACGCCCGCATCCATTCCAGTTTATACGGAAACTTTGGCGATTGAACGGTATCACCATTTGGCATATATGTGTTAATCAGGCGCACACGTCCATCAACCACACATTCCAAGAATCTTGCATTTGGGTCGGCATAGTTCGGCATCCCCAGTATAGTATCTTCGATTGAATACTTTGAAAATGTCGCCACACCATTCCACGATTTTTGTCCAAAGACCTTGACATTATATCCAAATTCATCGAACACAGAATGTGGGAAATTTGCGGTTTCAACTTTTAACTCTTGAACCATAATTGTGTCGTATTCACCCCGTCTTAGAATGTCTATAAAACTTTCAATATGCGCCCGAATGGAATTTATATTTAACGTCAAGATTTTCATATTTGCTTTCCTTTAATTCATTAGTATAATAATCCCTGTCCAATATAAAAACAACAAGGAATTTTTTACTATGAATATGTATCAATTACTTGAACGCACAACACAAACATACCCAGACAATTTATTCCTGGTGCGTGAAAATGTTGCGTATAAAGACTTTATCCCATTGGTCAAGGCACGTGCCACATCCCTGGCGGCATTTGGCATAAAAAAAGGCGATGTTGTTGGAATTTTATCGCACAACATTCCTGAATTTCCAATCACATTATTTGCGATTTGGTATCTTGGTGGCACGGTATTATTACTGGATACAAACCTAACGCCATTTGAATACGACAATATGGCAACGACAACCGATTGTCACTTTGTCTGTGCTGAAAAATCATTTCATTACAAGACGGACAAATTCAAATTCTATGACATTACCAAGAAAGACGGCAAGGTTGATCCAGACTTAAAACCTGCGGCCACAGAATCTTTGGATGTTGCGACAATGTCGTTCACTTCGGGTTCGACTGGCACGCCCAAGGTTGTTCCACTAACACACTTTAATTTAATTGAATGTGCCAATTCACTTGAAGATATGGCGGAATGGATACGTCCTGGGGATTTCTTGTATGGATTTTTGCCAATGTATCACGTATTCGGCTTTGCGGTTGAAATTTTGGCAACCCTACACTTTGGTGCTGGTGTATTATTACAACCAACAATTAACCCCAAAGAAATTATGGCAGATTTCAAAAAATTCCGTCCACAAATCATACCTGCGGTTCCCAGATTATGGGAAGTGTTCCGCAACAAGATTATTGACAACGTCAAAGCCCAGAAAAAATGGTGGTTGGTGTCATTTATTTTGAAATATGGCAAAACACTTGAAAAAATTGGTCTTGGCGCCCTTGTTCGCAAGGTTCAAAAACCAATTCTGGATGTATTTGGCGGACGTGCCAGATTGTTGGTTGCAGGTGGCGCCGCCACCAAGCCAGAGGTTGAAACATTCTATGAACGTTTGGGGCTGACCTTTATTCAGGGGTATGGTTTGACCGAAACAGTTGGTCCAATCTGTATTTCCAAACCGACCAAAAAACGTTTTCCGTTTGCCTTTGGTGGACCAACAAAAAATAACGAATGCGAAATCCGTGATAAAAACGAAGACGGTGTTGGTGTTCTGTGGTTGCGTGGCCATCAAGTATTTGGCGGTTATCTGAATAACGATGCTGCGAACGCCGAAATATTCGACGAACGTGGTTTCTTTAACACAGGCGATATGGTATCTATGGATAAAAATGGCGAATTGCATTTTGCAGGCCGTAAAAAACAAGTAATCGTTCTGGATAGTGGTAAAAACGTGTATCCTGATGAACTGGAAGGAATGTATATCACAATCCCTGGTGTTAAAAATGTTGCGGTATTTGAACACAAGGTCAAAGATAAAACCGTCACATATGGTGTATTCAGTGTTGAACCAGATATGACAATCGAAAAACTGGGGGCCGAGATTGCCGCTGCAAATAAAAAAGTTGCCAGTTATAAATGGGTGACTCACTTTGCAATGACGACCGAAGATCTGCCGTTGACAAGCACACAAAAGGTAAAACATCACGTTGTTCGTCAAAATCTGATTGACGGTAAATACCCAGACAGACACGAATAAATCAGGGTAAAAGTGATGGTGTCATTGAATAGTGCCGTATAGCAATATATGGCACTGTTTTTATTTTGCTAGTTGCTTGATTTTTGTGTGAATACGTTGTATCCTGGTGTGTGATGAAACAGACAACAATAATTATTATTAAATAACTGGCAACTGCGCTTTGGCGGTGGCTGGGGCGCACAGGCGCCCGTTTTTAATATAAAAACAGGATACAGATATGTCGTATAAAAAAACAGAGGCACGTGCCGATTTTACCGCAATAGAACAGGAAGTCTTGGGCTGGTGGGATGAAAATAAGACATTTCATAAATCACTTGAACAGACAAAACAGGGGCATCCGTTTAGTTTCTATGATGGTCCGCCGTTCGCAAATGGGTTGCCACACTGGGGGCATTTGGGCGTGTCGGTGGTCAAGGATATGATTGCACGTTTCCAGACAATGAACGGACGATTTGTTCGTCGTGAATTAGGCTGGGATTGTCACGGATTGCCGGCTGAAAATTCGGTCGAGAAAAAACAGGGCAGGGCCGCAAAAGATATTGTCGCAAATGACGGAATTACGGCGTTCTGTGATATGTGTCGCACAGATGTTATGACATATGCAAATGAATGGAATCATTTTATTCGTCGTATGGGGCGCTGGGTCGATATGGGCGATGGATACGGCTATAAAACGATGAACAAGGATTATATGGAATCTATGCTGTGGACGTTAAAGTCGCTGTATGAAAAGGGATTGTTGTATAAAGATTACAGTGTTAATCCGTATGACTGGGTTAATGGAACGGTCGTTTCTAATTCAGAAGCATCAAGTGATTATCGGGAAATTGTTGATGATGCAGTGACGGTCTGGTTCGAGTTGGAAAATGGTGATCGGGCAATTGCCTGGACGACAACACCGTGGACGTTGCCTGCAAATTCGGCGTTGGCGGTAAATCCAAATATGGAATATGTGCGTATGCAGGATGCGGATGGGGCGGTCTATGTTGTTGCCGCCAGTCGGTTAAAGGCATATGAAAAGCAATTCGCAAATGCAACGCAGATTGGTTCGGTCAAAGGGGCGGACCTGGTCGGGTTGCACTATGTGCCGCTGTTTCCATACTATGCGGGGCAGTCTGAATTATTATTCCAGGTAATCCCGGCAGATTATGTTTCTGATTCTGATGGAACGGGTATTGTTCATATTGCGCCGGCGTATGGGGCAGATGATTTCTGGGCGGCAAAAAATATAGATGCAAAATTCCCGGTTTTGTTAAATGTTGATACATATGGAAACTTTGATGAAACCGTTGTTGATTTTGCAGGTGAAAATATTTTCGCAGCAACACCAAAAATTATGGATTGGCTGAAATCAAATGGGCGGTTGGTCAAAAAAGAACAATATAAACATTCGTATCCGTTTGGTGATCGCAGTAAAGAAAAGTTGATTTATAGGGCAACCGATTCGTGGTATATTGACGTGCCAAAAATCAAAGACAAATTGTTGGCAAACAATGCCCAGGTAAATTGGACGTCGGCTGGTGAACGTTTTCGGTCCTGGATTGAAAATGCACGTCCGTGGTCTATATCCAGAAATCGTTTCTGGGGGATGCCGTTGCCAATCTGGGAAAAAGATGGCGAATACAAGGTATTTGGTTCAATTGCAGAATTAGAAGAATTTTTCGGGGTGAAAATCGACGACCTGCATCGCCCAACGTTGGATAAACTGACCAAAGATGGTTGGACACGCATAACAGATGTTCTGGATTGCTGGGTGGAATCAGGGTCTATGCCGTGGGCTTCGTTGCATTATCCGTTTGAAAATGTTGACCGATTTAATGCGACATTCCCAGCGGACTATATTATCGAAGGACAGGACCAAACACGTGGATGGTTCTATGCCTTGATGGTGTTGGCGACGGCATTGTTTGACAAGCCGGCGTTTAGAACGGTGTCTGCAAATGGTATGGTGGTTGATGAAAACAAAAAGAAATTTTCAAAATCTTTGCGTAATTTTGTAAATCCGGCCGAACAAATTGAACAGTATGGCGCAGATGCGGTGCGGTTGTATATTTTGGGGTCGAATTTTATGAAGGCAGAACCTGTGCCTGTTGATAAAGAAGGCAAGGTTTTTGCAGAGTCAACAAAAACTATTCAAACACCGCTGTGGAATGCATATCATTTCTTTACATTGTATGCAAATGCGGGAAATGTGGTGGCCAAGGAAATGGTCGAACCTGTCAATGCGCTGGATAAATATATACTGGCGGAATTAAATGTTTTGACGATGGTTGTAAGAACAGCTTTGGATGAATATAAACCAGATGTCGCAATCAAGGAATTTGTGCGTTTCTTGGATGTGTTAAATAACTGGTATATTCGTCGGGGACGGGCACGCTTTTGGGACGAAGAACAGGATGCGTTCGATACGCTGTGGACCGTGCTGGTCGGCGTATGCAGAGTTTTAGCACCGTTCGCACCGTTTGTGTCTGAATACATTTATGTTAATTTGACAGGCGGGGAATCTGTGCATTTAACATCTTTCCCAGTGTCAGGTGTGGTGGATGAAAAAATCGTTGAAGATATGCGTCGTGTTCAGGCAATCGTTTCGGTTGGAAAGCAGTTGCGTGAACAGTATGGTCTGCGTAACCGTTTGCCGTTGAATTTGTTGACGGTGGCAGGGGTAAATATGCCAGACTATGCCGATATAATCAAAGACGAATTAAATGTTAAGTCAGTTAAATTTGATTCAAATATCGAATCGGTTGCAGATAGTTTTGTTTATCTGATTACACCAAAAATTGGCGCACGTTTGGGTGGGGCATTAAAAGAAATTATCCCGTCTGTTAAGCGTGGTGATTACGAAATTGTTGGTGATAAATTGTTGGCCGCAGGGTGTGAATTAAATGCTGATGAATTTGAATTGCGATTGACGGTGCGTGATGGCGTGACAGGGGCGGCGTTGCCAGATAATACGGCGGTGGTTGTTCTGGATACAGAAATTACTGCTGATTTGGTCGCCGAAGGTTTGGCAAATGATGCGTTGCGCTTTATCCAAGATACACGCAAGGCCGCCGGGTTGGATGTGTCGGACCGAATCGTTTTGACGTATTCGGCAGAACCTGCACTTGCCAATGCAATCGAACAGCATAAAAAACGCATTATGCGTGATGCGTTGGTTGTTGAAATGGTTAACGGTGACGGCGAATACAGCAAAGATATCGAAGGGTATGCGCTGGCAATTTCAGTTAAAAAGGCATAGTAATAATGACACCGGCACAATATTTTGATGCAGTTATTCCGACCGTTGATATGACAATTCGGTCGGAACTGTATCATACAAATGAATTTAACTTTGCGGTGGCGGTAATATTATCTGCCCAGGCGACTGATAAGAAAGTGAACGAAGTGACACCGGGATTGTTTGCGGTTGCACCAACACCACAAAAAATGTTGGATTTGGGAATCGACGGCCTAAAAGAACATATACGGGTTATTTCGTTCTTTAATAACAAGGCAAAAAATATTATTGCATTGGCAGAAAGGTTGCTGGCGGATGGTGTAGAAGACGTTTTTCCGGATAAATATCATAATCGTGATGTGTTGATGGGCCTGCCGGGGATAGGGCAAAAAACAGCAAATGTTGTTTGTAATGTTTTGTGGGGCGCACCAAATATTGGTGTGGATACGCACGTTTTCCGCAATGCGCATCGTTATGGTTGGGTTGGGGATGATGATAATACCCCGGAAAAGGTAGAGGTAAAATTATTAAAAAAAATACCCAAAAAATATCATAGCGTTGTTAATCACGTTATGGTTCTGCACGGGCGATATGTGTGCAAGGCGTTGCGTCCAGATTGTGCAAACTGTGCAGCAGCGCATATTTGTTCGTATAAAGCAAAAAATATATAAAAAGGGTCGAATTTATTTCGACCTGTTATTTTGATTCAGAACACATTCTTTGTATTTGTCAGGGTCGGTCATTGTCCAACATTGTTCAGATATATTGCCGGCGTTATTTTTTGTCTTGCCACGACCATACATCATATCTGACTTAGAAAGACCGATTGCGGGACTGCAAAAGTTATTTGCAGTGTCCTTTTTATTGAATATGGTGCCACTGGGGCATTTTACACAGGTGCCGTTGTTTGGTTCAATGCCGCCACGGTTGGTGGTTGTGCATTCGGTACAGGTATGGTCGGCAATGCCTGCAAAGGCATAGCCCGTTTTTTTGCAGGTGTATTTATAGCAACCATCAGAATCGGTCAGGACGTGTTGTTCGGAATCAAAGCCCGATAATGTCCAACCGCCACACATATTTTGGGATGCGACCGTCATTGTGCAGGATTCGTGATTTATTGGTTCGCAATCGGTGCCGGCTAAATTTGGTTGGTAGCCGTTGATGCATACCAGAATTTCAGTGCTTTTTGATGCAGGATAGACATATATGTCCGATGAATTTGTGCCGGTTCGTTTTGACAGGACAATCATTTGACGGGCAAATGCGCCGTTGCCACTGTCCAGCCATCGGGTAATAAATAACCCCATATCGTGTTCGTTGTTTTTTATGCTGGATGTGCTGCCGTTGGATTTTATATATGAGCATTTTTGAGAATCGTTTATATAAAAAAATGGTATTTGGTCTTCTATATTTCCTTTGCTGTTTTTATCAAAATCGTGGACAGATTTGATGTCGGAATAGTTTGAACGCAAAAATTTGCTTAGGTTGCAAGTGCCATCAAATTCGGTTGTGGGTGTGTTGCAGTTTGGGCCAGTCCAACCCGCCTGGCACAGCCATACACAGGTATTTGTGCCATTGGGTTCATAGTATGCGGTATAGCCTTTGTTGTCGTCGTCGTTTTGTCCGTCAAGTTGTGTTGGGCAAAATAGTGCGCCGTGTTCATTAAATTCACGTGCCATCATCATCAGGTTTGAAAATTCATCAGTGTATGTGTATTTGCCATTGTAAAATTGGTAACGGGCAGAGTAAATTTTGCCGGGGGCGCATTTGTGTTTGGTTGCTTCGCCGATGCAGGCGTTGGCAATATCATTATCGCCACAGTAATTCATTTCGCCATTGCCCCAGTATTGACTAAGGTGTGGATATTTTAATTTTGCCCCGTGTGATTGTGTAATTGTAAGTGCAAGTGTTAGTATGATAAAAAATTTTTTCATTTATTCCCCCTGTGTAAAAAAAGACCGCTGGGGAACAAGCGGTCGGGGCGTTAAGAAAATCATGTTTTACGAAATGACCCTGTGGGGTTTCGGGTTAAACCCTGTTGTATGCCCCACAGCGCCCCGACGTAAAAAGTCGGTTGTTGTAAAAACGACGCAAAATGCGCCGCATTGTGCGGATACCAATGTGCGTATGCACACTGACGTAAAACAAGGACTTTCTTACGGTCCCGAAGCCATATCCCTATGTCTTCGTTTTTTATTTTATATTTTTTTCGGGGGGAATACCATAAAAAAACACCCGAAGGTGTTTTTTTATTTTTGTTTCTGGGATTCTGCAAATTCACGCCAGATTTTTTCACGCAGATTCATTTGATATTGTAAATCACGGCGGCTTTTATGATTCAGGTGTGACATATAATCAGATTCGTATTCGTCAAATACATAGAACATACCTGGATAGATTTGGATAACAGGTTTGTTGGTGTCTTTGTCCAGATATTCAATTATTGTTGTGGCAAGTTTTTCGCCCATTATTTCTGTGTCTGCACTATGATTGCGGGCCATTTCAGATGCGCACGGATTTGGAAAATCTTTGGCGGAAATCCAACCGCTGGATGTGTTTTGGCGAACACCGTTTATTTCAATAATTGCCAATGGGGTTGTTTTACTTAATTCAAACATTGCATAGTCGGTAAAAGGTCCGAACATTATTTTGTATGTGTTTTTCTTTTTGCCACTGATGTGATTTTGTGGGATTGGTTTTTTTTGTGTGTCGGTGGTGGTGTCAGTTGTAATGACCGGCGTTGGTTTTTTTGATTTTAATAAAGAAAAAATATTCATTTTGTTTCCTTTGTGTCTTTTTTTGCACGTTATTATAGAATACAATAAAGTCTTGTCAATTAGGGGAAATAAAAAAATACCGAAAAACCGGTATTTTTATTAAACGAACAAATCTTTGACGAATTGGGCGTGTTCGGTGATGAATTTAAATCTAAATTCAGGTTTTTTGCCCATCAGTTCAGAAACAATTGTTTTTGTTTTTTCTGTGTCTTCGGCGCCTTCTTCGGTGCGTGGTGGCAGGTCAACACGGATTAAACGACGGGTTTTAGGCGACATTGTGGTTTCTTTTAACTGGTTCGGCATCATTTCGCCCAAACCCTTGAATCGAGATATTTCGACCTTTTTATTTTTGTATTTTGTTGCCTTTAATTGTTCCAGTTCTTCGTCGGTGTCAACGTATATCGATTCGGTGCCAGATGTTAATTTATATAGTGGCGGGCACGATAAATACAGGTGACCACCATAAATTAACTGGGGCATATACTGATAGAAAAATGCCATCAGAAGTGATGCAATATGACTGCCGTCAACGTCGGCATCGGTCATCACAATGATTTTTTCATAACGTAATTTGTCTTCGTTCCAGTCACGTGCAGTCCCAGCACCAATAATGTCAATCAGGTCATTTAATTCCTTGTTCGCACCAAAGCGTTCGTCAGAATTAGAGATTACATTTAATACCTTGCCACGAAGGGGCATAATGGCCTGGGTCGCACGGTCACGTGCCTGTTTGGCGGTGCCACCAGCAGATTCCCCCTCTACAATAAATAATTCTGTGCCGGCAATGCCGTGTTTAGAACAGTCCGCCAATTTCGCCGGCATACGTATCCGCTTGGTCGGGGTTTTGCGGGCAACATCCTTGACCTGTTTGGTTTTTATGCGGGCGTTTGCCAGATTTACAATAAAATCTAGTAATGCATTCGCAGTTTTGGGGTCAGATGCTAAAAACATTTCCCACGGATCACGAAGCGCATTTTCTGTAAAACGGGCAATTTCAGGATTGGATAATTTTTCCTTGGTCTGGCCCAAGAATTGTGGCGTCTTGTAAAATACAGATACAATCGCAGCAACAGAATCAAATACGTCTTCGCCGATGATTGTGGCGGCGGCCTTGTTATTAACCTTGTCCCCGTATGCCTTAATCCCACGGGTTATCGCAGATTTAAAGCCACTTTCGTGTGTGCCACCGTCAATTGTCGCAATCGTATTACAATAGGACGAGAAAAAACCATCGTCAGATGCAGCACCATTTTCATCGGTTAAAAATGTTAATGCCCATTCAACACGGCCACAGTCGTCAGGGAAATCAACACTGCCACTGAAAATGCGGGGTAAAAGACGTGGTTTGGAATCAGTCTTTTCCGCCAGGAAATCTGCAACACCATTTGGATAATGAAATGTTGTTGTGGCAGGAATGTTCATATCTTCGGTTAATAAATCGGGGTTGCAATGCCAATCTATTTTTACACCACGGGATAAAAATGCCTTGGCACGGGCCATACGATATATCTTTACCGGTTTGAAAGTAGCGGCAGTGCCAAATATTTCGTCGTCAATTGTAAAACGTATTTTTGTGCCGTGCCTGTTCGTAGGTTCACCACGGGTCATTGGTGATGTCGTTATGCCACGGGAAAATGTCTGGTGCCAATTATAACCATCACGGGCAATGTCAACAATCATTTCGGATGACAGGGCATTCACAACCGCAGAACCAACACCGTGCAAACCACCACTGGTCTTGTAGACGTTGTTGTTAAATTTTCCGCCAGAATGAAGCGTGGTTAATATAACTTCGAGTGCGGATTTACCAGGATATTTTGGATGTTCGTCCACAGGAATACCACGACCGTCATCGGTGATTTCAATTGTTTTAGAATCTATTAAATTTACGGTGATTTTCTTGGCAAAGCCGGCAACCGCTTCGTCAATCGAATTATCCAT
Organism: Alphaproteobacteria bacterium; assembly: GCA_017471805.1. Taxonomy (GTDB): domain Bacteria; phylum Pseudomonadota; class Alphaproteobacteria; order Rs-D84; family Rs-D84; genus Enterousia. The sequence goes on along the minus strand of JAFURS010000030.1, from coordinate 7,443 downwards.
AATCTCAATCGGCAGGTGGTGCCACGCCTTTTCATCGGTGCCGCCAATATACATCCCAGGACGCAGACGAACAGGTTCAAGCCCTTCGAGAACCTGAATGTCAGATGCGCCGTATGATTGTGTCTTTTTCTCTGTCATAGTAGTAATATTATTAAAACATTTTTAATTTTTTCGCAAGCCCAAAGAATTTAGGCCTAAATTGTATTTCGGGGTTGATTTTTTTGTTGGACGTCTTATATATTGGTTATCAAATACATACTATATAGGCTGAAAAATTATGAATAAAAATCCATATGAAGTTTTGGGGGTTGCACGTGATGCGTCTGATGCAGATATTAAAAAGGCGTATCATAAGTTGGTGATGAAGTATCATCCTGATAGAAATCCAGATAACAAAGATGCAGAAGAAAAGTTTAAGGAAGTAAATAATGCATTTGATATACTAAAAGACCCACAAAAACGTGCGGCGTATGACCGATTTGGTGATGCGGCATTTGCAAATGCTAATGGGGCCGGGGCCGGATTTGGCGGGGGTAATCCGTTTGGAAATGGTGGATTCCACTTTAATATGGGTGGTGGCGCAGGTATGGAAGACATTCTGCGTGAGGCTATGCGTGGATTTGGATTCGGCGACTTTGGCGGTGGGGCGCAACGTGGCACACCACAGCGTGGTGGACGTGATTTATTAGATGAAATCGTTATAGATTTAAAAGATGCTTATTTCGGAAAAACGCATACGGTTAAATTTTCTAGTAATGTGACGTGTGAAAAATGTCACGGAAATGGAACGGCAGATGGTAAGCCTGCACCAGTATGCACACGTTGTGGGGGCAGTGGTTTTGTGCAAACACGTCAAGGGTTCTTTGCGATGGAAACACCGTGTCCGGAATGTAATGGGCTGGGGCATAAGATTTCAAAAAAGTGCAGCGAATGTGATGGCACAGGTGTTGAACATAAACAAAGAACGCTGGAAGTTAAAATACCGGCTGGAATTGAAGATGGCGCACGGTTGCGTCTGGCTGGGCAGGGCGAGGCCGGTGCAAACGGTGGTCCGGCAGGGGATTTCTATTTAGACATAAGAATCCGTCCTGATAAGCGGTTTGAACGTCGTGGTAATGATTTAATTATGCGGATGGATGTGCCGTTCACAACCTTGGCATTAGGGGGCGAGATAGAAATCGAAACAATAGATGATAAAAAGTTATCGGTAAAGGTGCCAAATGGAACACAGGTTGGTGAAAGACTGCGTGTGCGTGGCAAAGGGATGCCGTCTGTGCGCAGGGCGGGTAGTTTTGGGGACCTGTATATTGAAATCGGGGTTAAAATACCAACAAAACTGACTGATAAACAAAAGAAAATTTTAACCGAATTTGCAGACACAAAGTCTGAGAAAAAGGGTTGGTTTTAATTTGTGAATCTATCAGATTTGAAAAATAATAAAAACCGCCAATACGGCGGTTTTTATGTGTATAGAACGTTTTTTATTTCAATTTTTTTAGATGGCCCAAGAATGTTTGGGTGTATTGTGTTGCAGACCAAACAGATGCAACCAATGACAACCACAATCCCCAAATGCCAATGTATGGTAATGTATAAATCATATACATTAACAGGGTGCTGTCGGTGTCTGGGGTAATCATTGTGCCAATTGCAAAGATAAGCAAAAAGGCAGCAATTGAAATCATCTGTAATGTGGTTTTGATTTTGCCCATTGAAAAGCGTGCCTTGGGCACAGGCATTTCAATTTTCTGGGTGCCCAGGAATTCACGCAGACCACTGATGTATAATTCACGGGCAATCATCAAGATAACTGGAACGACAATAAACCATACCGGCATCATAACAGTTAACATTATCAGGGTGTTCACAACCAATAGTTTATCCCCAATATGATCCATTACGCCACCAATCTTGGTGCAGACGTTGTATTTGCGGGCCAGAAAGCCGTCAAACCAATCGGACATAGCCGCTAGGGCATACAAAATAAATGTTGTCCAAAACATCTGAAACATCAGGGTTGGAATAATCGCAAATGCCGCAGCAATGCGGAATGCAGACAGAAAGTTTACAAAGAATTTCATATATGACTCCTTTATTTTATAATTATATATGAATAGTTTTATTATATCACTTCTGTGTGAAAATGCGCATATATTTTTTCAGCGGCACTTTTTCCCAGACCGGGGACGTGTTGCAAGGCATTTAGGTCGGCATCCATAATTGCACGAACAGAACCAAAGTGTTGTAATAATGCACGTTTTCGTGTTGGGCCAATGCCGTCAATTTCGTCCAGAACAGATGCAGTCATTTGTTTTGCACGGATATTTCGGTGATAGGTTATTACAAAACGGTGCGCTTCGTCACGGACAGTGCGCAGCATTAGGAAAAGTGGACTGTCCTTGGGCAGGTCGTTATAAATTGTGCCGTCGGGTAATATGAAATGTTCGTCGCCGTTGCGGACCGTTCCCTTGGTGACGCCAAATACAGGTATTCCACCAGATGCACGTGTTGCGATGTTCCACTGTGCAATGCCGCCGTCAACAATAATTAAATCAAGTTTTGGACCACGGCTGACCGCACGTCGGATAAATTCGGACATCATTGCAATGTCATTGCCGGCACGTGATTTGTCGTGTAATTTGAAATGGCGATAGCCTGATTTTTCAAAGCCGTTGTGACCAAATGTTATCATTGCGCCAACAGGTTGTTTGCCAAACAGGTGTGAATTATCAAAAACACCAGCAAGGTTAATTTTTATGTTTAACCATTTTTCAAGTTCAGATACGTTTTTGTCCCAGTCAAGATTTGGTGTATGCGGGGATTTTCGCCGTATGCCACGATTTGAGGTGTGGGTTATGGCAGATATTTTATCACGAATAATTGCGGCGGATTCATAATCTAGGTTGGCGGAAAATTTTTTCATCTGTTCCGTTAAGTCAGAGATTATGGGTTGACTGTCGCCGGTTAGTATTTTTCGTGCTATACGCACGTTTTCTGCGTATTTTTGTTTGTCTGGATTGCAACACGGTGCGCAACAACGTCCGATTTGGTGCAATAGGCACGGGCGTGTTCGATTGCGCATTTGCGTGTTAGTGCAGGTGCGTATTTGACATACTTTTTGTATTGTTTTGATTGTTTCGTTAAGTGCAGAAACAGATGGGTATGGGCCGTAAACGTCAGTGCGTTGGGATATTTTACCACGAAATTTTAATAGACGTGGAAAATCATCACGGGTCAATGCAAGCATTGGATACATTTTCCCATCGGTTAGCATAATGTTGTATTTTGGTTTTTGAGTTTTTATTAGTTCTTGTTCACGAAGCAAGGCGTCTGATTCGGGTGGAACAGTTTCCCAAGACACACGTGTGACCAAGGTGCGCATAACCTGTTTGTGAAGTTCAAGTTTTGATATGTCAAGATATTGACGCAGACGATTGTTTAGATTCTTGGCCTTGCCAACGTAGAGCAGGTTGTCATCAGAATCATACATCAAATACACGCCAGGGGCGTGCGGTGCATTTTCAATTAAATCAGAAAATTGAATATTCATAATCTTTATGATAGAATAATAATTAGTAAATAGCAAACAAGAGGTTTTACAATGAATCAAGAATCAGGTCGTTCGATGATTGAGATGTTGGGGGTCTTGGCAATTATGGGGGTGCTGACGGTTGGGGCGGTCGGTATGATTTCAACCGCTATGCGCACACAAAAATTAACCGAAGTTAATGACGAAGTTATTCAAATGGTGACAATGGTGCGCAATATTCACGGCGAATACGATGATTTTTCAACAATGAACGGTCAGACGATATTCGGTGCAATCGGTATGAGTCGCCAAAACCCATACGGCGGAAACTATGAATTGGCGGTTAATCCATCTGATCCCCGTCAGTTTGTTGTGACGATAAATGGTTTGGGACAGTCAGAGTGTGAATCTTTGGTGGCCAAGGCCTGGTCTGATTCGGTTGGGTATCAGTTGTCAAATGGCAAGCAGGGTGGTGCAACGGGTTCGTGCAATGGGCAAAATGGCACAAACTATGTTCAGATAATTTATGGCGAATAAATCGGTTTTTGCCGGGGTGGTATGCAATGGCAGATTTTGTTAATGTTTCCAAGGTTGATGATGGAACACGTTTGTTGCGTTGGTTCTTGCGACAGTTTCCAGCAATGCCACAGCGTGAATTTTATAAACTGTGTCGGGGTGGCCAAATCCGTGTAAATTCCAAGCGGGTGCGTGGAAACGAAATATTGGTGGCGGGTGATGCCGTGCGGATTCCGCCAACTGTGTCGGGATATGCCCAGGAAAAGGTCAAGAAAACCGAAAGCGGTGTCGTGTTTTCGTTGGCTGATTTAGAAGATTTGCGAAAGTGTATCATTCATAACGATTCGGATGTTGTTGTTTTTAATAAACCTGCGGGGTTGGCCGTGCAGGGTGGGACAGGGATTCGCAAGTCTGTTGATAAAATGGCGGCGGCATTGTTCCCATACGACAAAATTGCATTGGTTCATCGTTTAGATAGGGAAACAAGTGGTGTTCTGGTTGTTGCAAAAAATCAAAGGGCGGCACAAAATTTAGCAGCGCAATTTCAAAATAAGTCGGCGCACAAAGAATATTTGGCCCTGTTAAACGGCGAGGTTAGTCCAAAACACGGCGTTATAGATAATTTTGTATTAAAAGGCCAGGTTTTTGATGCGCCAAAGCGGTTGAATAACGGTACAGGGCCACGTCCACAACGTGCAGTGACAGAATATTCGGTGCTGTCGTGTGCGGCAGGATGTGTGTCGTGGGTGCGATTTTCCCCAAAGACAGGGCGCACACATCAACTGAGATTGCATAGCGCATTTTCGTTAAATGCGCCGATTGTCGGTGATGCACTTTATGGTGGTCGCCAGGGGCTGGATGGGCCGTTGGGAACAATGCTGAAAACAAACAACTTGTTTTTGTTTGCGTATAAGTTAACATTTCAGCACCCGACAACTGGACGTATGATTACGATTCGGGCCCAGGTGCCAGAGTTTATGGTGCCTGTAATGCGGTTTTTGGAATTTAAATTGCCATGAAAAAAATGAAAAAAAATATTTTTTTTCCAATAGTTAGAATCTTGGGCCTGTTTTTTGTCGGGCTGGTGGTGGCAATTGTTGTGGCATTAAGTCAGGTTAATCTGGAAACGTTGCGGGGAAATTTAGTTGCGCTGTTGCAGGACGCAACAGGTATGCCAGTCGAAATAGATGGGGCAGTGTCGTGGAAATTTTCAATCAGCCCACGGGTGGAATTAAATCACGTTCGAATCGCAAATCAGGATTGGGCAAAAAATAAAGATGCGTTCAGTGCAGAAAAAGTAGACGTTCGTTTGAATTTGGTGTCTTTGTTTCGTGACAGGCCGACCGTTCAAAATGTAAAAATTTATAATGCAAAGTTAAATATAGAAAGAAATGCCAATGGGCAATATTCTGTGAAACGTCTGGCGCAAAAGTCGTTGGAACAGGATTCAGGTCAGACGGTGCAACCAGAAAAATATCCATTTAAGGACGCAGGACTGGGCGGGGTAGAGGTTAAAAATTTAAAGGCAAATGTTTTTGGCAAGAACTATTCGTTGGCGGGCTTTCATATTCGTTTGATGCCAATGGCAGATGGACGTGAATATTCAGGCTGGATTAAGCCAGAAGAAGAGGTGTCGCCATTTATCATACATTTTAGTGAATATAATGCGGAAAGAAAGGTTTATCCTGTGCGTATTGCTATGTCAACAGGTGGGCAGGCCTTAATCGCAAATGTTGCATTAGAAGGAAAAAGCAAGGCACCAATTGACTTTGTTATAAAAGGGGATGTGGCAAATCCAGATTTAATTGGACGGTTCTTTGGTTGGGATTTGTCGTGGTTGCCGTCGGTTAATGTTAATTTGTCAGGTGGGTTTGATTGGCAAAAAATTACGTTAAGAAAATCGTCTGTGGTGTTGAATGATACCGCATTGACGGTGTCAGGGGAATATGATTGGTCGAAAAATGGCGGGCTGATAAATGCAAATGTGTCGGCAAAACGTGTGGATTTGGCAACGTTGTTCCCGGGGCTGTATGGCGGTATTAGAATTAAGCCAAACCGCAAGTTAAATATCTTTAAAAATATTCCTTTGTTCGGGCAGTATATGTTTGGGAAAAATGTTCATTTACACCTGAGTATAGGGGATTTAGTCGTATACAGGGATTTAAATCTGAAAAATGTAGATTTTGTTGCAGGTCTGGGGGAAAATCATTTAAGACTGGATTTAGATACAGGAATTGCCGAAGGAAATATTAAGTTGGCGTTAGATGCAGATATAGATAAAGATGGGCATTTGTGGACAAAGGCGGCGGCAATTGGCGAAAGGGTGTATGTTGGGGATATATTAAAAGAAATTCGTAAGACAGAATTTTTGTCAGAACTGCCCGTGAATATAGAATTTTATGTTCAGGCAAATGGTAAAAATTTGTCCGAGATAATGAAGACGATAACAGGGCCAGTGTATGTGTATTCTGTGGCGCCGGGGTATGCACATTCTGCGCTGGTGGCATATATGTATGGGACGGATTTTCTAACATCGTTGCGGCATAGTGTTCAGGATTTGTTTAGTTCAGAAAAAAAATATAATCAGATTAAGGTTGAATGTGTTGCGCTTAATGCGAAATTGCGTGATGGAGTATTCGAAACACAAAATGGGGTTGCGGTTGAAACAAATGCGATAAATATCCGATTGGCTGGCAGTCTGGATTTGGGGGACGAAGAATTACATATGTCATTGACGACGGTGCCGGTGCGGGGGCTGAAATTGTCGTTGACCGGGAATGTTGTGAATTCGATACAATTAACAGGAAATTTGGCAGATCCGGATATTCAAATTAGTGGTGCAGCGGTTGCAGGCAAGGTTGCGTCTGCAACAGGAATTGGTTTATTGTTGGCACCGTTTACAGGTGGTATTGGTTTGGTCGCAGGAACGGGGGTTGGACTGATTGCGGGGGATTTGCTGGAAAATTGGTTGGCGGATAGTGATCCGTGTGAAACAGCAATGGAACGTGGTTCGCAACTGTATCGTGATTACACAGATTGGATGGAATTGCCAATGGCAGAATTGGTTAATTCTGTGCTGAAAAAATAAATAAAAAAAGAAAGGAAGAAAAAAATGTTTAGTTGGATTGACTTGATTCAAGTTGCGGTTATTGGGGTTGCGATTTATCTGTTTTATCGCAGTTTTATTCAGAATACACAGTCTGAAAAGTTAGTGCGGGGGTTGCTGGGGTTGGCAGGACTGTGGGTGTTAAGTTTTGTTTTGTCGTTTGTGCGTCTGAATTTATTGGCGACGTTTTTACATTGGACAGCCTTGTTCTTGTCGTTGAGTCTGATTGTTGTGTTCCAGCCAGAATTGCGCAAGTTTATGGCGTTAATGGGAAATATAGAGGGCTGGCGCA
>JAFURS010000029.1 GCA_017471805.1 Alphaproteobacteria bacterium | reverse complement strand
GCGAAGGGGAGTAGTAGGTGTTTATTATAAAAAATTAAGAACTTTTGTTATTCCGGGGCTTGACCCCGGAACCTAGGTGTGTGGATGCTAATTTGGGTGTGTAATGATGAACGCTCTGAGCGCCCTGGCAGTGCGTGGCACCCCTGTGCAGAGGGGAACCATAGGTATATATTATTTACCACTACCCCGTCTTGCGAACACGGTTCGCAATCCACCCCTTCGGCCAGCGAAGGGGAATAACCTTATATCAACTTTACAATTCCAACTGTGTGCGGGGCGAAGGGGATTAGTGGGGGGGCGCCCCCCTTGTCGTGTTGGGGTCGCACAAGGGCAAAATAAAAATCCCCATTTGGGGATTCTAATTTCTGGTGGCCCTGGTCGGACTCGAACCGACACTCATTGCTGAACTTGATTTTGAGTCAAGCGCGTCTACCAATTCCGCCACGGGGCCATTGGATTCAGGGACTGTGTTAAGCCGCCTGTTTCGCTTCAACTTTTTTTACCAAACGGGCGCTACGATTTGCCTTGTGAACAGGCTTTTTAGCAACGGTTGTTGGTTTGCCGACCTTCTTTTCAATGGCTTTCTTAATCGTGGCCATTTCTTCGGTCAGACGTGATACTGGTTTCGATGTGACATAGTTATCCAAACCACCGTGCTTGGTCAATGTACGCAAGCCAGCAGCCGAAATACGTAATGAAAAATCACGTCCCAAAATATCACTGTGGAACTTTAATGTTTGCAGATTTGGCAAGAATGTACGCTTGGTGCGACGATGAGAGTGGGAAACGTTCATCCCAACTTCTGTTTTCTTACCTGTAACTTTACATACACGTGGCATAATACTCTACCTTTAATTTATAGCGACGTTAAATTTATAACAAAATAATTTAAAAGTCAAGTGTTGTTTTCATATTTTTGTTCTTTTTTATTGGTGTTCTGGTTTTATTAAATCAGATACAACCTTGGCCGGGGTAAATGTTGTCCCAGGAACGGCAATAAATACTGTGTTCCAATCCGCCATTGCGCCATTCCACAGGCCCGGACGTTCCATCGCACGCAGGGGACGGCCGTTATAGGATTTTTCAGATATAAATCCAGTGCGGGGGTCGATGTGGTTGCGTAAATCGAATTTTTTACCGTGGTAATCACGCACAAAACATACCAAGTCCACAGGGTTGAAATATTGACCCTGGTGTAAAATGTGTTTTTGTTCCGGGGATATTTGGGCAGATTCAACAATCTGTAATGATTCATTGCCGGCATTATCACGGACCCAGAACGGGCCACCGCCGGGTGCGCCGGTGTTCAAGACCATACCGCATACACGTAATGGTCGATTTAATATCGTGCGCAGGTCGGTGTTGTCTGATGGACGATAGCCAAGTGTTGTCTTTATAAATTCACGGATTTCATCCATATTTGCAGTGTTTGAATCAAGGGCCTTTAAATATGCAAATATACGTTCTTGGACCGATAGACCGTAATTTGCCAATTCTCGTTTTGTTCGAATTGTGTCTTGGCGGTTGTGGTCAGGACATACGTTGTCGATGTTCTTGATGAAAATTATATCTGCGTCCAGGTCGTTTAGGTTTTCAATCAAGGCGCCGTGACCGGCAGGGCGAAATAGCAGATTGCCATTGTCGTCCAGGAATGGGGTGTTGTCTGGGGTGACGGCGACCGTGTTGGTTTGTGGGCGTTGGGTTGACAGACTTATATTGTAGTGAAGCCCGGTTTGCTGTTCGTAAATTGGAATTAGGGAATCAAGTAATTGTTGAAAGCCGGCGATGTGTTCTGGGGAAACGGTAAAGTGGATGTTCACGTTCCCGTGTGATGCGGCGTATTGTGCGCCTTCGGCTAGGTGTTCTGCGACAGCGGTTTGGGCGCCAGTGGCAGATTTATGAAATTTTAATAGCCCCTTGGGCAGGTTGCCATAGTTTAATCCGCAGTCTGTGACAATATATTTTATAATGTCGTGGTTGGTGGCATTTTCAGGCAGAAGTTTTTTTAATTCGTCATAAAATGCAAATTTTGTTATATTTTCAATCACATTTTGTGTGGTTGGGTTCATTACACCGGTTGATAGATATTCAAATAAATCACGAAACATTCGTGTCGCCGCCCCAGATGCAGGAACAAATTTTATAATGTCGTATTGTTCGGGGTGCTTTTCAGGAATTTCAGTTGGTACAGTAATGCCGTTGCCAATCGTTGCGGCAGATGTAATGTTTGTAAATGGAAATCCAGTTTTGAAATCGTTTAATTGTTGTAATACGTCGTCTAGTGTTGGGGTGTTGTCGCCAGTGCAGGCGTCAATAATATATTGTTCAATCATTGTGTGCATCCTTTGATTTGATGGTGCAACAAAACGTTGAAATGGTCAAGGTTTTCGTTCCTGTGTCTTGAAACGTTTGTTTGTGGCACTATATATAGGTAAAATAAAACAAATAAGGAGCATATGTATGAATCCAGATGATTTACAAGAATCACCCCAGCAGGCGATTGAAAAATATACTACGGATTTTACAAAATTAGCGGCAGATGGTAAATTGGACCCGGTTATTGGACGTGATGAAGAAATACGTCGCAGTATCCAGGTGTTAAGTCGCAGGACAAAAAATAATCCTGTTTTAATCGGTAATCCAGGGGTTGGAAAAACTGCGATTGTTGAAGGACTGGCGAATCGTATTATTTCGGGTGATGTGCCAGAAAATTTGTTGAAAAAGCAATTGCTTAGTCTGGATATGGGGGCATTGATGGCGGGGGCGTCTTTTCGTGGACAATTTGAAGGTCGATTGAAAGCCATATTAAAGGCGGTAAAAGAAGCGGACGGCAAGATTATTTTGTTTATTGACGAATTGCATACCTTGGTTGGCGCTGGCAAGGGCGAGGGCAGTATGGATGCGGCGAACTTGTTAAAGCCTATGTTGGCACGTGGCGAATTACATTGCCTGGGGGCGACAACACTGGATGAGTATCGTCAATATATTGAAAAAGACCCGGCGTTGGCACGACGTTTTCAGCCGGTTTATGTTGATGAACCGACCGTTGATGACACAATTTCAATCCTGAGAGGATTAAAGGAAAAATACGAAGGGCATCACGGGGTGCGAATCGCTGATGCGGCGTTGGTGTCGGCAGTGAAATTATCAAATCGTTATATTACAGACAGATTTTTACCAGATAAGGCAATCGACTTGATTGACGAAGCGGCCGCACGTGTGCGCATAGAAGTTGCTTCAAAGCCAGACAGATTGGACGAAGTAGATAGACATTTGATGCAACTGAAAATAGAGCAACAGGCGTTGAAAAAAGAAAAAGATGACGAGTCAAGAAAACGCTTGAAGGATTTAGAAAAAATTATCGCAGATGTTGCCGCAGAATCAAAAGAACTGACGCAGCAATGGCAGGCAGAACAACAAAAAATGCGGGCCTTGTCTGATGCGATGGCGGCATTAGATGCGGCCAAAGCCGAAGTTGCAACAGCAATGCGAAATGGGGACTATGAAAAAGCATCGGCGTTGCAATACGGGAAGATTCCAGAACTGGAAGAACGTATTGCAAAAATGAATACAGATGCACGTGAATATAAAACGGTATTACCAGAACATATTGCTGCTGTCGTTAGTAAGTGGACAGGCGTGCCGGCCGATAGATTAAACGCCGAAGAGCAGTCAAAGTTGATGAATATCGAAGATGAACTGCGCAAGCGGGTTGTGGGACAAGACCACGCATTGGGGGTGGTTGCACGTGCAATCAGACGCAGTCGGGCTGGATTAAGTGATCCACGTCGTCCAATGGGCAGTTTTATGTTTCTGGGGCCGACCGGCGTTGGTAAGACAGAGGTTGCAAAATCACTGGCGGAATATCTGTTTAATGATGATACTGCTATGACACGAATAGATATGAGTGAATATATGGAACCACATTCTGTGTCAAGACTGATTGGCAGTCCCCCAGGGTATGTTGGTTATGAACAAGGTGGGGTGTTGACCGAAAGTGTGCGTCGTCGCCCATATCAGGTGTTGTTGTTCGATGAAATCGAAAAGGCAAATCCAGATGTGTTTAATGTGTTCTTGCAGATTCTGGATGATGGACGTTTGACCGACGGTCAGGGACACGTGGTTAACTTTACCAATACTATTATTATTATGACCAGTAATTTGCCGGATATGGATGCGGTGAAACGTAATTTTAGACCGGAATTTGTGAACAGAATTGACGAAATTGTGTTCTTTAATGCACTGGGCAAGGATGTAATGGGTGGAATTGTGCGTATTCAGTTGCGTGGTCTGGAAAAACGTTTGGCAGAACGGCGCATTGATATGAACATAACAGACAAAGCAATTAAATGGTTGGGGGATAATGGTTACGATGCTGTGTTTGGCGCCCGACCATTGAAAAGACTGATTACATCTGCGGTTGAAGATAAGATTGCTGATTTGATATTGACGGGTGCGATCGGCGAAGGCAGCACAGTCTATATAGATGTAAAGGGCAAGGAACTGACAGTTGGATAAAAGTAATCCCGCCGGTTGGCGGGATTGCTTTTTATAAATTTATTTGTTGTTGTGTTGCGAAATATTATTGGTCACATCTGTTAATCCTGGGGTGTGACACGGGCCGCCCAAGGGCGGGGAGGATTGGGGTGTTGTATAAAAATGTCTGCGACGCATTAGATTCCCGCCTTTGCGGGAATGACGAAGGTTTTTCCTGGCACGGTGTGTCGCCCCGCCCAGAGGGGAACCATATGCATACATTATTACCACTACCCCGTCTTGCGAACATAGTTCGCAAGCCACCCCTTCGCCGGCGAAGGGGAATAGTATGTGTTTATTATAAAAAGATTAAGAACATTTGTCATTCCGGGGCTTGACCCCGGAACCCAGGTAATGTGGGTGCTAATTTAGGTGTGTAATGATGAACGCTCTGACCACCCTGGCACGGTGTGCCACCCCTCCAACGGAGGGGAATCATAGGTATATATTATTACCACTACCCCGTCTTGCGAACACGGTTCGCAATCCACCCCCTTCGCCGGCGAAGGGGATTATCCTTATATCAGCTTCACATTTAATAAAAAATTAAAAATAAAAAAACGCCTGTGTTTGGCGGTGGGTGTGGGTTTGGGCAATTTTTAATATGCCTAATCCAAACGGTGGTTTGTTTTCGGCATCCTTTCCCATATATTCTACCCCAGAAATCGGGGAATTGTCAATCTGAAATTGTGCCTAATCCAAAGGACCGTTTTCCCACAACGGTGCGACAAACAAGGGAGAGGATTTCAGATGAAACGTGCATTTATCAGACTGTTTGGATGTGTATTATCCGCCATTGGATTAAGTATGTCGTATGATACGACATTTACAATGTTATTGGATGATGATTCGGCGCCGGGTGTGGCGTATGGAAGCACGGGGACCGGTTGTACAGGTTCAGGTTGTGGAACAAATACAGATAATTTAGTGTATGCTGAATTTGGGTGTGAAGATGGTTTTGTGACAGGAGAATGTGTTGTTAGCGAGTTTGGTGATGGGTGGGTGCAAACAGGTTATTGTAATCCTGCAGGCCAGACGGTGGACTATTATGTGACACTTAATAGGGGGTGGTATGTTGCGTGGTTTAATAACCCTTCTGTTTATTCTTGGGGCGCCGATTCATTTGATGGTGGACATAGTATTTCAATGGATTATGAGGGGCCGATTTTTTCTGTTGGGACAGGTAGTGGAGCAGCAGAAACGGCAGAGGCTGTCACTATAAAAGGTCTGTTTTACGAGGTGTCAGGGGGCGTTTTATGCACTGGTGTTGAACAAGGATATAGTTCTTGTGCATTTGCTATGGAAACGGGCTGTATTGGGGCAAATGGCGAAACGGTTGGTTTTGGAACCAGATGCGCTAAAAGAGATGGGTATTCGGATTATCTTTATATGAATGGGTATCAGGATTTTGTTAATTATGGATGTAAAATTTTTAGTTCGTGTACATCTACGGATAAATGCTGTTATGCACCTGCAACGGTCGGAACGGCAAATGGTAAAACAATTCCAAGATTTGCAGAAATATTAGTGTTTTATGAATTTCAAAACTGTGATTATGGATATTATCAGATAGAAAATATGAAAGTTGGACAGAAAATTTATGGAAAATCTTCTTTTCAAGCGGGGGGACCATATACTGCTGGACAGGATGCTGCAAATCCGTGTGATATAGTTGGTGGAGAAAATACAAATCCAAATACATCTGCGTATGATACTTATAGGTGGACATTTGATAATTGCAGAAGTTGTCCGGCAATGACAACCATAAGTAATGATTATGATTTTAGTCCAACAATTACAAGTTTTAATGTGGCAATACAGTCAAATGCCGGTGATGCGGTGGGGCCAGAATCGTGTAGATACCAGGTGCTTAATGCCAAGGATTCAATTGGGACGTTTAATATTGTTGGTGATTGTGAGTATAATTAGTGATTTGTGGAAAAAATTGGGCGATTGAAAATACTTGACTTTTTTGTCAATTTAAGGTATTATATACTGGTTAAATGGGGACGGTTCCGTTGCCCAATCTTCCACAAAAGGATTTTTTATGCATATAAATGAATTAAAGGCAAAGTCGCCACAGCAATTGCTGAAAATGGCCGAAGATATGGGAATTGAAAACCCGTCTCAGTTAAATGTGCAATAGTTGCGGTTTGCGGTGATGCGGGTGTTTGCGGCTGATAAAAAAGTCACGCTGATTGGTGATGGTGTGCTGGAACGTATGCAGGACGGATTCGGGTTCTTGCGTGCACCAGAGTCAAATTATCTGGCAGGACCAGATGATTTGTATGTGTCGCCAAATCTTATTAAAAAGTATGGTTTGAAAACTGGGGATTATGTCGAAGGACAAATTCAGGCACCTGCGGCAGAAACAGAACGCTATTTCGCATTAGAAACAATTGAACGTGTTAATGGGGATAGCCCTGAAAAATTAAAGCATCGTGTTTCGTTTGATGATATGACGCCGTTGTATCCAGATGAAAAATTAAAGATGGAGGTCGAAGATGACAAGGACAAAGGACGTAATTTGTCGGCACGTGTTATCGACCTGATTTCGCCAACAGGTAAAGGGCAACGTTCGCTGATTGTTGCGCCGCCACGCACCGGTAAGACGGTTATGTTGCAGAATATTGCACACAGTATCGCAACAAACTATCCTGATGTAAAACTGATTGTGTTGCTGATTGACGAACGACCAGAAGAAGTGACAGATATGCAACGAAGCGTTAAGGGCGAGGTTATTTCATCGACCTTTGACGAACCGGCGGCACGTCATATTCAAGTCGCAGAAATGGTTATCGAAAAAGCAAAACGTTTGGTCGAGGCAGGACAAGATGTTGTTATCTTGTTAGATTCTATTACACGCTTGGGACGTGCATATAATACAGTTGTTCCGTCCAGCGGAAAAGTCTTAACCGGTGGTGTTGATGCATATGCGTTGCAACGTCCAAAACGTTTCTTTGGGGCGGCACGCAATATCGAAGGTGGCGGCAGTTTGACCATTATTGCAACGGCCCTTGTTGATACAGGTTCGAAAATGGATGAAGTTATTTTCGAAGAATTTAAGGGGACGGGAAATAGTGAAATTATCTTGGACCGCAAGTTGTCGGATAAGCGTGTGTATCCAGCCATTGACATCACAAAGTCGGGAACACGTAAAGAGGACTTGTTAGTGGGCAAGGATATTTTAAGCAAGATGTATGTGTTGCGTCGCATTATAAATCCAATGGGGACATTAGAAGCAATGGAATTTTTGTTGGATAAATTGCGATTGACCAAGACAAATGCTGATTTCTTTAATTCGATGAATCAGTAATAATTATTCCCCCAAATGGGGGATTTTTTGTTTGGTGTGTGTTTATTATAATAACCATCCCGGCACGGTGTGCCACCCTGCCAAGGGCGGTGAGAATTGGTGTGTGGCATACATTATAACCACTACCCCGTCTGCTTTGCAGACACCCCTTGTGCGGAGCGAAGGGGAATAACCCTACATCAACTT
>JAFURS010000028.1 GCA_017471805.1 Alphaproteobacteria bacterium | reverse complement strand
TTTTTATCAGTGTGATTTATCAAGATATTTCCACCACCACCGACAACCGCACCACCGCCACCAACAATTGCGCCGGTCTTTAATTTGTCGGCTGTATCAGATTTTTGTGCCGCCCAGGCCGCTGCATCGGCACTATTTGGGTCCGACAAGGCACGGGCAAGTGACGCATATGCGCCCGATGTTTTGCCAATTGAAACATCATCGTATAACCCAGATGTAGCAGAATCCAGTATCGGTTCTGATTCAATCCCAGGGCGTAGCCCCAGGGCGTTTTTGCGCACCTTTAAATCGTTCGCCAGGTTCACATATTCGCTATACAGTGCTATCAGTTCGTTGCCACCCGGCAATTCAATGTTTTTTTCGCCACCAGGGATGTTTTTGCCGGCACCATAATTACAATGGAATGTTGCCAGGTATGCACGCATTGCATTTTCGGCATCTGTGTCGGCCGATTGTTCCGATAATGCAGACGCCAACATTTGTCCGCCAATACCGTTTGCTGCCATTGTCAGACCGCCAAGCATACGATTTTCAAATGATTGTTCGGTGGCCAGGGCCTGGTCATATGCCGCCTGAAATTCGGCCAGAAATGTCGCCGCTTGTTCTTTGGACAAATAGTCAGAATCACGGCTTAAATCCTTTAACTGGGTAATCAGATGATTATATTCGCCCGTCGGCGCATTTGACAATGTGCCGGCAGAAATGGGGGGGGTAGAAAACACCCTAAAAACAACAAGATAGCCCTGACGAAACGCAAAACTCCATCCTTTTTACACCAAGAAGTATAATCAAATCTGGAATTTTATACAAGGAAATTATACTTCGAAATTGTAGTTCTTGACCGATTTTACAATCGCAGAAACAAGTTTATCCTGATGCTTGGTTGATTTTAATAACTTCTCTTCGGCGGAATTTGATAAATGCCCTAATTCTAGCAATGCACCCGGCACCGTTGAACGCAAAACCGCAAATGGGGCGTGACGGACGTCAGGTCCCGGTTGTTGTTCAATATCGGCACGCTTGAACGATTTGGCACAGCCGTTGGCGTATTCCTCGCTCATTTCTGCGACGGCGTGTTGTTGCAGCGAAGACAGGGCAATACGGATGTTTTCTTCGAATTCTGTAAAACCCTCTACCCCGATTTTGTCGGCGGCATTTTCAGCCTCGGCCAGTTTTTTAGCCTCTTCGTCGGATGCCTTTTCAGATAGTGTATAAATAGAAAAACCCTTCATTTTACGGCTGGGGTTTGCGTTTGCGTGCAAGGATATAAACAGGTCAGCCTTGCGCCGTTCGGCAATTGCCGCACGTTCCGCCAACTTCAAATATCGATCATCACTGCGTGTTAAAAACGTCTTGAATCCATTGGAGTCTAGTTTGTTTTTTAATTTACGGGCAACCGATAAAACAATGTCTTTTTCACGGGTGCCACCCTTGCCGATACAGCCGGGATCCTTGCCGCCGTGGCCGGCGTCAATAACAACAATATACTTGCGTGCCGCCGTCACAGCCGTTGTGGTCGATGCAGACGACGTTGTATATGACGATGTCGCCCCAGTTGCGCCCGCAACAAAGTCCAACACCAATCGATAGTCGTTGTCGCCATTTGGTTCCAGAATCATTATGGATGATTTTGGAATCTGGGAAATAGATTGTTTTAATGTGGCAATAATCTGTAATGAATCGCCCTGTTGCGCCTGGGCAATGGATTTAATTAGACCATTTGATGCCAGCGACGCACTGATTCCTGTGTTCGCAGACGTATTTGCAATCGTGACAACCAATTGTCCCGTCGGATATGACAAGGAATACGACGGACGGGTTGCCGTTTCAATTACCAGGCGGGTTTTATTGCCAGGCTGAACCCCGGTGCGCAAGGAACGCAATGAATTTCGTGCCGCCAAGGCCGTGCGTGGCAACATAGCCGCCACACAAACAGTTAACCCTGAGATTTTTAAAAGACTGCGTCTGCTGATTTTCATAGTCGGAATTATATCAAAAATTCCCCTGCGATTCAAGGGCATTTCAGGAACCGTATCCGCAAAAAAGCGCATATAGAAAAATCCCCAAATCGGGGATTTTTTTTAATTAGTCATCTATTACAGCGTATTCACAGAAACCTTCGTTGGTGTCACAACGTGAAATTGTGCCTTCGCTGATAAAATACCCCTGTTCGTGCAAACAAGCCGGGCATACTTTTGGGGCTTCTGTGCCGATATGCCACATACCACAGTTTGTGCAACGCCACATTACAATGTTATCTTGTTTGAACAATGTGCCGTCTTCGATTGCTTCTGCCAAGGCACGGAAGCGTGATTCGTGATAACGTTCGGCATAGCCAATGTTCTTTAAGATTTCTGCAATTGCAGGAAAACCTTCTTGGGCAGCAATCTGAGCAAACTTTGGATACATTTCTGTATTTTCTTCGTGTTCGCCATAGGCAGCAGCCTGCAAATTTTCCAATGTTGTGCCAATTTTACCCGCAGGGAAAGATGCAGTGATTTCTAATTCGCCCCCTTCCAAAAATTTGAACAAACGTGATGCGTGTTCTTTTTCCTGGTCGGCTGTTTCTAAAAAGATTTTTGAAATTGCCTGAAAACCTTCTTTCTTGGCGGCAGATGCATACATTGTATAACGATTGCGTGCCTGGGATTCGCCAGCAAATGCAATTAACAGATTCTTTTCAGTTTGGGTTCCTTTTAAAGATACCATTGTTGATTTCTCCTTGTTAATGGTTAATGTTTCTGAGGGAAATATTAACAGACAATATATCAAATTGCAAAAAAATTATTTTTCAGAACGCCCAAGCGTTTTTTGACACACAACAGAATGAATTAAGTCACTGAATTTATCATACAATTTAATACCCAGGAATGCCCGGGCCTGTTCAATCGAATTGCCATACGCCCAATATGTTTCTTGGTCGGTTGCGTATTTTGCAACAATCTGGGATGGACCGCCGACCATATAATACCCATAACAATTCTGGGAAACACGTTGCGCACGATAAAATTCAAAATGATTCTTTTCAACACGTGGCAAACGTTCAAACAAAACAAAGGATTCACCACGAACATCCTGGATTTTATATGGGAATTTATCTTGGAAACGCCACAGCCCACCGATAAATTCAACATCGTGCAATTTTACCGCATTTAATGACACGGTATTACCGTTTGAAAAATATGCAACTTCGCCACAGGAACGGGCCGCATTAAAATCACGAACTTTATCAAAGTCGCTGTCGTGATATGCTAGTTTATTCTGTTTTTTTGACATCGCTTTCAATCCCCAAGAATTTCTTTTCAATGGCACTGACCAGCTCTTGGATTCCTACTCTCCCTGCGGCACTGATGGTTAATATTTCAGGTTTCTTTTTGCGACCGAACGATTTCTTGAACGCAGTCATACGTTCAGATAAATCTTCTTCGGAAATCGCATCTGTTTTATTTATTACTACTATTTCTGGTTTGTCGGTCAAATCGCCACCATAAGAATCCATTTCATAACGAATTGCACGATAACGGGCCGACCAATCGGATTCCGTGCCGTCAATAACGTGCAAAATCATCTTGGTTCGTTCGGCGTGACCCAAAAACTGGTCCCCCAGACCGACACCTGTGTGCGCCCCCTCGATTAAGCCCGGCAGGTCAACCAAAACAAATTCACGGTCGTGGGCATACATTACGCCCAATTGTGGATTCAGTGTTGTAAATGGATAGTTCGCAATCTTGGGCCGGGCCGCAGTCACCGCAGACAATAATGTAGATTTACCCGCATTCGGGAAACCAACCAAACCAATATCTGCAATCAGTTTTAAGCGCAAAACAACCGTCCTTTCTTCGCCGGGCAGTCCGTCGTTAGCCTGTTTTGGCGCACGATTTGTCGGGCTTTTGAAATGCAAATTTCCCCAACCACCGTTGCCACCACGGGCCGCACGATATTCCATACCGTCAATATTCAAGTCGGCATATTCAATTTCTTCGTTTTCAGACAAGATAACCGTGCCAGTCGGCACCGGCAAAACCAACGTGTCGCCAGATGCACCAGTGCGCATCTTGCCCATACCGTTTTGACCACGTTCGGCAACAAACTTGGTCTTGTAGCGATAGTCAATTAGTGTGTTCACATTTGGAACAGCAACAAACACAACGTCGCCACCACGACCGCCGTCACCGCCGTTTGGCCCACCAAATTCAATGTATTTTTCACGACGAAAACTGGCGGAACCATTGCCACCATCACCAGCCTTGATATATATTTTTGCCTTGTCTAGAAACTTCATAATATTGCCTTTTGAGGTATATTATAACTTAAAAACTTGCAATTTCCAGTCTAAAAGACTATAATATTCAATGCTGCAATGCAGTGATGATTCTGAAACCGTTGTGAAATAGTCATTTTGGACTGGGGGGCGGTACCCCACAGCTCCACCATTTACTGATATGATTGTGGTCATATTTGAAAATGGGGCTGACATAGATTCGACAGATGATGAAAGACAAATTGGCTGAATCCGACGTGGTGTCGTTAATAACCAAATAAAAACTGAATGGCGATAGAATCGCTGCGAACGACAATGTTCGCCTTGCAATGGCTGCCTAATGTGGCGTTGAATACGGTTGGCAATTGTTGATTGTATTCGTTTTAGTTATTGCGGGGTCCGCCGGGAACCTGGCACCAGAATGCCCGGCATTTAATTATATGCAAAAAGTAATATACTTAAAAGAAAGGCAAAATAAAATGTTTGGAAAAGTAAAAAAAATATTCTTTACAGGCGTATTTGGTATTTTGTATGTGTCTTTTGTTGCACAGTTGGTTTATGTAATTGGTTGGGCACCAAGTTTTGATTCTATGTTGATAGGATTGGGATTGTTGTCTTTGGAATGGCTGATTTTAATCGCAGCAAGATATCTGTCAAAGCGTTCAAGCAACAGCGCACAACACAGCAATGGATATCGTCGTCGCTAAAAAGCAAAACCCAAAAACAGACCGCCAATCGGCGGTTTTTTCTTGACTTCAAGTGGCAAATAATTTATCATTCGTGTTGAATCCACAGGGATGTGGGTTCGGGGTCGTCAAAAAGCCCATACGTAAGCGATGCAATATTTTATTGCATTGATATCCGCATAAAGATTGACGCGGATGCGTCTTTTTTTTATGAAACTTCCCGACCGTTTTCACTTTCTGGGTCGGGGTGCCGTCGGCCATACAACAGGGGACAACCCCAAAAGCCGACGGGGTCATTTTACGTATGATTTTTTGAACACCCCGACCGTCATATTCCCGTGGCGGTTATTTTTTTGTGGGGATGGGATTGAGAAGGTTTTGTTTGT
The DNA here is from genome assembly GCA_017471805.1 of Alphaproteobacteria bacterium. Lineage (GTDB taxonomy): Bacteria > Pseudomonadota > Alphaproteobacteria > Rs-D84 > Rs-D84 > Enterousia. Next base: position 695 of record JAFURS010000028.1, on the reverse strand, counting down.
GTTTTCTGTGTATGATTGTTTCGTTGTCCGATGCAAACTGTGCGCCGGTGTTGGAAGGTTATGGCGAAGTCGAACGGTGTTTTAAATTTCCAGATGAAACAATTCCGACGTGTGACGGGGCGGAATATGTTGATACTCAGTACGCCTCAAAAAGTTATTGTTATATACCGTCGCTGAATTGTAATGTTTTAATAGAGGTAGAAGCAGCGTTTTCACGCACTCCGTCTAAATTCGCATCACTGTACAAGGAAATTTCTGTAGTATCCCCCAGCGAAGTAAACGAGGCCTCCCCTGCGTATCTGTATTGCAGAATGGTGAAACCATATGTTGCGCATTGGGTTGGGAATAGTGACGCGCCTTCCCTTACCCATCTTATCATAGAAGCGTGCGGTAATTTATATCCGGAAGACTCTAGCGATTGGCCATACCAATGTTATCAAGACCGCACAACATACCCCAATGTTGATCAATGTTTTGATATGTTCAGCTATGCGGCATATCTCGATGAAGATGAAGAGGAGCCATACCTTACGGCATTGTTTGCGTGGGAAATTCCAGTAGAATATAAAAAATGTGAACTGGGGATAAGTAATTTTAAAACCTCAACCGGGTTGTCTTTTTCGCTGTATGCGGAAAAATATACAGAACCATCGTTGGTGGTTGGGTATAATGACGGAAAATGCTATGGCAAGTTA
>JAFURS010000027.1 GCA_017471805.1 Alphaproteobacteria bacterium | reverse complement strand
TGTCATCAAGTGTCCAACCCTATCCACTGTAAACTCTGGTGGAGCTGATCGGACTCGAACCGACGACCCCTTGCATGCCATGCAAGTGCTCTACCAACTGATCTACAACCCCTCGTGCCGACACATTTTATATTTCTTCTTGCCAAATGTCAAATAAATTTGCTAATCTTTTTCTGTGTTAAGGAGTTTTATTATGGATTATCAACTTTTAAAAGCCGAAGTAGAGCAAAAAACCGCCCAAACAATCGAAGTTTTAAAGACTGAATACGCAGGTCTGCGCACGGGCCGTGCATCTGTTCATTTATTAGATGCCGTTCGTGTTCCTGTCTATGGTTCTGAAATGCCAATCAACCAGGTGGCAACTGTATCCACCCCTGACAACCAGACATTATCTGTGACGGTTTGGGATATTACAAATGCGCCTGCGGTTGAAAGGGCGATTCGTGATTCTGGGCTGGGGTTAAATCCGATGACGGCCGGGGGTGTTATTCGTCTGAATATGCCACCATTGACCGAAGAACGTCGTCGTGAATTGACCAAGGTTGCCGGGAAATACGCCGAAGAGGCTAAAATTTCTATGCGCAATATTCGCCAGGACGCAATGGGCAAGATTAAGCGTGCCGTCACAGACAAGGAAATTTCCGAAGACGACCAGCACAAATACGAAGACGATATTCAAAAGGTATTTGATAAACGTGGAACCGAGGTTGACGCCCTGGCACGTGAAAAAGAAGCCGACATTATGTCTGTTTAATTATTAAGCACCTGGAAAAGATATGTTAAAACTGTTTAAAAAAAAGACTGAGCCGGTAATTTCGGATGCCCCAATCCCCCAGCACATTGCCTTTATTTGCGATGGCAATCGTCGTTGGGCTGAAATGCGTGGTATGCCACCGTTAATGGGGCACCAGGCCGGCATTGCGAATTTTGAAAATCTGGTTGATTGGTTTTTTGCCCGTGGGGTATCGACGATAACCTTCTTTTGTTTTTCGACTGAAAATTGGAATCGTTCCACGGACGAAGTTGAATTTTTGATGGATTTATTCTATACGGAATTAACCAAGAATATGAAACACGCACTGGAAAAGAATCTGCGTTGTCGTGTTATAGGTTCACGCAATCGTCTGCCTGAAAAATTGGCGGCCTTGTGTGACGAACTAGAAGAAAAGACATCTGAAAACACGGGTGGCACGGTTGCCTTTGCGATAAACTATGGCGGCCAGCAGGAAATAATAGATGCAGTTAACGCTGCGATTACGGCCGGCGAACCTGTCACACTTGAAACGTTTGAAACCTATCTGGACACAGGCGATTTATTACCAATCGACCTGATGGTTCGGACCAGCAATGAAAACCGTATATCAAATTTCTTGTTATGGAAATTGGCGTATGCGGAATTGCTGTTTGTGCCAGAACATTGGCCTGATTTGGTTCGTGATGAAACCAAATGGCAACTTGTTCTGGATGAATTTGCCAAACGCAACCGTCGATTTGGCGGTGGCAAAAAGGCAGACTATTGTGGTAAAAATCAAGACAAGGGTGAATAAAATGTCTAATACAAAGCAAAGAATTATCGTTGGTGTTGCAATGGCGGCGATTGCCGGTTTGGCGGCGTTGGGTGAATATTTTGGTATTCATCTGGTTCGTTATCTGGGGATTTTAATTGCACTAGCAATGATTGCAGAATATATCACGGTTCTGCGTCACGCAGACAAAGACCTGTTGGTAAAAAATCAGTTGGTTTTTGCGGGTTATTTGTTGTTGCTGATGTTGATGTGGGTTTCTGCATTTGTGGTTTGCGCCCGTCCGTGGATTGTTCTGTTATTGTTTATGACAATCTGTGGTGCTGATATTGGTGCGTGGTTCTTTGGTCGCTTGATTGGCGGCGATAAAATGTGGGAACGTCTGTCATCTGGCAAGACTTGGTCCGGTCAGATTGCTGGTATCCTGTGTGGAACATTTGCAGCTGTGATGTATGGTTTGTTGGGTGCTGATGCGTTTATGCCACAGTTGCTGTGGATTGGTATCAGTGTTTCGTTGTTGTCGCAATACGGCGACCTGACGGCCAGTTGGATTAAGCGCAAACTGGGAATCAAAGATTTTGGCACTATCCTGCCTGGACACGGCGGTATTTCCGACCGGTTTGATGGCTGGCTGTATGTATTGCCGATTATTTGGTTTATAATGTTATAAGATATAAAATTGAAAGGGAAAGGGTATAAATATGCAAATATTATTAACGATTGTTGCATTGTTGATTGTTCTGGGTGTTGTTGTATTTGTTCACGAACTGGGGCATTTTCTTGCGGCACGTTGGGCGGGGGTGCGTGTTGATACCTTTTCCATTGGATTTGGGCCTGCGATTATAAAGTGGCACGACAAACGTGGCACCCTGTGGAAGATTGCGTGCCTGCCATTAGGTGGCTATGTTTCCATCTATGGCCAAGAAGATATGTTCAACCGCAAAAAATATGCGGATTTGCCGGCTGATAAAAAGGTTGGGCATTATTTATCTGCACCTGCCTGGAAACAGTTCATAATTATTGCAGCCGGTGTATGTATGAACTTTTTACTAGCCTGGGGAATTTATACATCGTTATTTATGTTTCAACCCCGTTTGGTTGGAAATTCCCAGTTGCCGGTTGTCGGCCAGGTTATCCAAGAATCCGTTGCCTTTAATGCCGGTGTAAAACCAGGCGACACAATTGTTCGTATTGACGATGCCAAGATTTCAAATTGGGGTGATTTAATTCTGGCCAAAGAATTAGCAGCGAACCGTGATGCCAACATCACAATTGTTCGCAATGACAAATTGGTTCAGGTCAAATTGGCACCATCCGAACGTTGGGGCATTGTCGCCGACGGCAGTCGCAAGGCCGACCCAGAACGTCAGGGGCTGTTCCGTGCGTTGTATTCTGGGGCCCGCAAAACATATTATGAATCCAAAACATTATTGGTTGTGTTAAAACAAATCGTGACTGGCGAACGCTCGTCAAAACAATTGGGGTCCTTTATCACGATTGCTGAATACTCTGGCAAGGCGATGTTGGCTGGATTCTTTACACTTCTGTCCTTGATTGCGTTATTGTCTGTAAATCTTGGGGTATTGAATTTGTTGCCATTGCCGGTATTGGACGGTGGTTATTTGTTAATTCTGATAATCGAAGGAATCACTCGTCGCAAATTGCAGGGCCGTGGTATGGAAATTGCAATAATGCTGGGGTGGATTTTAATCCTTGGGTTATTTATCCTGACGATGTGGAATGATTTAGCACGTGTATTTGGGTTATAATTATGCAAAAGATTTCATTGTTTACATTATTGTCATTATTCGTTGCATCGAATTTATACGGTGCAACGGTTTCACGTATAAATGTATCTGGCAATCAGCGTATGGATTCTGAATCTATTCGCATATTATCAGACGTAAAAATTGGCGACAATGTTGGTGAATCTCGTTCTAATGCGATTGCCAAGAAATTACAGGAAAGTGGTTATTTTTCTAAGATCAGTGTCAATATGTCTGGCAATGTTTTGAACATAACCGTGACCGAGGCACCAATTGTAAATATGGTCACCGTCGAAGGCAATGACGAAGTTTCGACTGATGATTTGAAAAAAGAAATCAAGACCGCCGAACGTTCATCGTATGATGCCGCCACCATTGGCGCCGACGTTCAGCGTATGTTAACTGTCTATCAACGTCAGGGCTATTTTGGAACCAAGATTGAACCCCAACGTATTGAATTGCCCGATAACCGTGTAAATATTGTCTATGAAATCACCGAAGGACACCCAACCTGGATTACAGACATAGATTTTCAAGGGAACAAGAAATTCAGCGACCGCACATTGCGTGGCGAAATCTTGTCCCGTGAACACGCCTGGTGGCGTTTTATGACCCAATTTGACACCTTCGACGAAGACAGAATCCAATACGACGGTCAAATGTTGCGCCAGTTTTATTTGCGCAATGGTTATGTTGACTTTGCGGTAAAAAATACGACCGGCACATTTACCCCCGACCGCCAGTATTATTCGGTTGTCTTTACCGTGGACGAAGGCGACCAATATGACTTTGGAAAACTGTCAATTGACAATCCGTTTCCTGATGTCCCCGATGATGTCTTGAACGACGTTGTTGTAATGGATTCTGGCGACACATACAATGTTGATTTGGTTGACGAAACGATGTCTGCCCTGCGCAGTGCGGTTGCAGATTATGGTTATGCCTTTATCAGTATTGAACCAATTCCAACCAAGAATGACCAAACCAAGACGATTGACCTGGTATTCAAGATTCAAAAAACGAACCGTATTTATCTAAATTCGATAAATATTTTGGGCAATGTTCGCACATTTGATTCAGTGATTGAACAGTTGATACCAATGCGTTCTGGCGACCCTTTTTCATTACAGACCATCGAAGAAGGGCGTCAAAAACTGATGCGCACCCGCTATTTCAAAGACGTGCAAATGGTGCCGACCCGTGTTGCTGATTCAAATATGATGAATTTAGACATTCGTGTCGAAGAACAGCCAACTGGCGAATTATCGGGTGGATTTGGTTGGTCGAACATCAACGGTTTTATGGTTGATGCTGGGATTACCGAAAATAACTTTATGGGCCGTGGCCAGATTGTTCAACTGCGTGCATCTATTGCGGAATACCAGAAACAGGCATTATTTAGTTTTACAGAACCATACCTGTTTGGACGCCAACTGTCGGGTGGATTTGATGTATCATATACGATGTATGACTATTCATCATTGGGCAGTTTTGGTTATGACCGTGACAGCCTAACGGTTGCCGGTCGTCTGGGGTGGCGTTTAACCGACCATTGGACCCAGAATGTTCGTCTGTCTGCATCTTTTGACCAGAATTATGATATCTATTCTGGTTGGCGTGATGCGAATTTATACACACTGGGAACGAATTTCAGATATTATAATCTGGACACGAATTTTGAACAAAATACCCACACTGGTGTTGTTGCAAACCTGGGGTTGGCATATACTGGATTTGGCGGCACAGAATCATATATTCGTTACAGTGGCGACATTGTTGGTATGGTGAACTTCTGGAACGACCGGTGGCAGTTGCGTTCATCACTAGACTTTGGTTATATCCAGCCACTGGGCGATGACTATGTATCCCGTGTATATCGTTATTTCCTGGGTGGGGAAAGTCTGCGTGGTTTTGATGTGGCCGGTGTTGGTTCTCGTTTATGGTTAAACAATACCTATGCGTTGGGTGGTTTATGGAAAATAAATGGTTCAACGCAATTGAATTTCCCAATCTTTATCCCAGACGAATACCAGATTAAGGGATTTGTGTTTATGGACTATGGTATCTTGGGTAAACCACCAAAATCAGACTATTATTACCCACGTGGTTCGACCTATGAAAACGACATAGACGATGCATTGCGCACATCAGTTGGTGTTGGGATATACTGGAACACGCCAATGGGACCAATGAATTTCAGTTGGGGCTGGCCGTTAAAGATGAACGATTACGACCGTGAACAGCGTTTTCTGTTGTCGTTTGAAACCCAGTTTTAAGTCTTGACGGCTGTCGCAAAAATTGCGTATAATTTGAGCATAAGGAAAAGGGGGAATAACAATGAAAAAATTATTCTTTGGGATATTGGTTGCGGTTTGCCTGGCGGGCTGTGGCCAGGTTTATGACCGTGAACCGGTTGGTGTTGGTTTTGATAACAATGAATTAAAACTCAGCCCGTGCGCCTGCATTATGGTATATCAGGCATAAAAACAACGAATTTCCAACGGCCAGGGGGGACATTTGGAATATCCAGACGATTTTAACACACCGTCGTATCCTGCGGGTCCACGCATTGCATCGACCCGTGTTGTTTCTATTGCGATAATGGTTGTGTTTTTTCTGATATGTTGTGCGTGTGGATTATTACTGTGGGTTCAGCGTTCTGTCACTGTCCACCCATTTTTGGTATCTATAAATCCCATCACGGGCCAGTGGGACGTTGTTGGACACAGTCACGGTTCTATTCAGGAAATGACAACGACCCAGTCATTACAAGAATCCGTTATTGGGAACTTTGTATATAATTGGTTCAGGATTTCATCAAACACCCGGATGAATGATGCCCTGTGGAAAAAATGTGATTATAGCACCGATTGTAATCCTGAAAAGACCAGCCCTGATGAAACAGGAATTGGTTATTGTGCATTGTATTGTTTGTCTGGCGAAGGGTTGTTTTCTAATTTCATTTCAACAGTTGTTCCTGATTACAAATTGCGTGTTGCGGCGGGCGAAACCTGGATGGTTGATATGCCATCACTAAAAATATTACCGCTAAGCGAACCGGCGCCAAATGGTGCCTCGTGGCAGGTTCACGCCACAATTCGTTCAAACAAATCTGGACCGATAAATATAATGGGGTATGCGCTGGTGCAACGAAATACCGAAACATACCCCCAGACATTGGGTTATTATGTTTCTGACTTTAACGCATACAAGATGAACTGATGAGAAAGTTGATATTATTCTTTTCTGGTTTGCTGTTATTGGTGCTGATGTTTTGTGCCATTGTTTTGTCTGGTTTTATATATGACACTGGACGCAAGGCCACAGTTGAAACGTATTTTTTCCAACCTGATGATAATTCTGCCCGTCGTCCTGGGGTGCCTGCATCACCGGCGGATTTTGGTGATGAAAATATGCGTGATTTACTGATTGCCAAATATATAACCGAATACTTCTACGTCACCCCTGACATATCAGACCTGGAACGGCGCAAGGCTGGACGCACTGCATTGGTTCGTATGTCGACCCCATCATCATATCAAACGTGGTTAACGACCACGGCCCCTGAAATTGAAGAACTTGCATCTGGGGGGGCATTGCGCACCGTATCTCTGGTTTCGGCCAGCAAGCGTGAAAACAATAAATATTGGGAAATAAAATATGAATTAAAGACCTGGCCAAAATCGAATAATTTTTCTGTTTTACCAACCGTCACTAATGGAATTTTATATATGGATATATTGTATGAACCTGGGATGCGCACCCAGATAAATCAAAAAGGAATTGACCAATATCTAGAATCTGGGGGCGACCCTGCGGCGGCATTTCGATTCAAGGTTTTAGATGTTGCGTCACAAAACTAATACGGCTAAGATAGTAATAATGACAGGAAAGATATTCGCATTTTTATCGTGTTTATTATTGCCAGTATGTGCTGCATACGCCGGCACTGATTCATTTGATTTTGAAAATTTTGCAATCGTGGACAGTGTTGATGCCGACGTCACAATGGATCCAGTGTCGTTAAATCCCGGGGATGATGTTGCCAGTGTTGGTGGTTTTGATATTGCAGGCATAATGTTGGGGATGTCGTTTGATGACGTGTATTCTTTGTTTTTCAGGTCAAACGGCCTGTATGCACCCCGCAAACAAAACGGGATAATTTATACAATTCATCCTGATTGGAAATATAATCTGGATTATGAGTGTCGCAATCAGGGGATTGTTATTCCAACGGAACTTGAAAAATGCATAAACAGTCTGGCCCGTGCCCGTGGTCTGTTATATGTGTCCCAGGTGCATCTTGTGCGTGAAAACACAGGTGAAACAATTGTTGTATATTTTACAAGTAATGCCACTGATAATACGGTGTATCGTGTTGTATATAATAACGACGTCAACACGCAAGAGGGGGCATCCGAAAAATTCGTCAAACAACGTGAAAATAAGATTTTGGCATTTTGGCAAAATGTCTTGGATAAATATGGTGCGCCAAATTCTGGGAACGACCGCTGGATATCAAGCACAAATTCATATGACCCGATGTTAATTGCTTATTATGGTGCGTTGGATTTGATTGACAACGGTCGCAACGCATCTGACCAGGTCAAGAATATTCAGTCTGCACGTGAAAATTTTCAGGCAAAACCTTATGCGTTCTAGAACAACATATCAACGTGGATTATTTGCGGAATTTTTGGCCCGTATGTATTTGCGCCTGCACGGGTTTCGTATAATTGAATCACGCTATATCACCGGTCGGCATACAAATCGTGCTGAAATAGATATCATTGCCCGTCGCAGAAATTTATTACTTTTTATCGAGGTTAAAAATCGTCCAACCCTGGACCTGTCGTTTTCTGCGATTACACCGCCCCAGATTGTCCGCCTGCGTCGTGCGGCAGAAACATATATTTCGCATATTGGTTGGCGTGGCGACGCCCGATTTGATGTAATATCTGTATCAGGTTGGCGGCTACGATGGATAAAAAATTGCATATAATTATTGCGAATTGGATATAATTCCTATATAATACCAACATTGACCATAACAAAAAGGAGAACTTATGAAAAAAGTTATGTTGGCATTGTTTGCTGTATTAACATTGGCTGCCTGCACAGGTTCATACAAATCTGGCAATTGTGAATATGATTTCTTGCTGCACAAGGATATTTCAGTTTCAAAAATCATCGGCAACATCACTGGTGGTTGTTAATAAATAATCCCCCGATTGGGGGATTTTTATTATGTGAAAATCAAATTTAGAATAAAAAAATCCCCACCATTTGGTGGGGACAACTTATTTCTACTTCGAGAAACTGTAATCCATCAACAAATGATTTGGATTATAATTGTTATTCATAATTGCCAACGTATCTTCGACGATAACCAGTTCTTCGTTTGTTGGAATCATAAATACCTTGACTGGGCTATCAGGTGTGCTGATTTCTGTTTCATCAACCCCCAACCGTGCCAGTGATTTTGCGTTCTTGGCCACATCCAGTTTGATACCGATGTTTTCCAGACCTGTGCAGAAACGTTCACGCAGATATTCGTCATTTTCGCCAACCCCGGCCGTAAAGACGACTGCATCAACACGTCCCAGTTCTGCCATATATGCGCCAATGTATTTTTTCACATTTTGCACTTCTGTTTCAATGGCCAGACGGCACAAATCATTTGTGTTTTTGTTTTCTTCGACGTCACGACGGTCCGCATAGCATTCTGTTATACCCTTTAACCCAGAATCTTTGCTTAAATGTGTCTGCATCTGTGCAGGTGTCAATTTTAATTGTTCCATCACATACAGCACGACACCTGGGTCCAGGTCGCCTGGGCGTGTTCCCATTGTCAGTCCTGACAACGGTGTCATACCTAACGAAGTATCAACTGAAACGCCATTACGGATTGCGGTTGCCGACGCCCCCGAACCGATATGCATTGTAATCAGATTGCAATCTTTTGCTGGCTTGCCCAACATAGCGGCGGCACGTTTTGAAACATACAGGTGGCTTGTTCCGTGGAATCCATACCGGCGCACCCCCAGTTCTTTATACCAGGCATTTGGCACCGCATAGCGATATGAATAGTCTGGCATAGTCTGATGGAATGCTGTATCAAATACAGCGACCTGTTTCGCATTTGGCAGCAACTGTTTTGCGGTCATAATTCCACGCAGTGCCGGTGGATTGTGCAATGGTGCCAGCGGCGACAATTTGTCGATAGTTTTGATAACTTCATCTGTGATTTCAACCGAAGATGCGAATTTATCGCCCCCCATAACAACACGGTGACCGACCCCCTTGATTTCATTCAGGTCAATAGATGCCTCACGCAGCATAAACAAAACAACGTTCAGGGCCTCGTCGTGATTTTTCATAGACGTGACTTTTTTCTGCTTTGTTCCGTCTGGGTATTTTTGTGTCACAAAAGAATCTTCCAGACCGATTTTTTCAACGTTTCCACCAACGATTGCTGTTTTTGAATCTGCGTCAAACACCTGATATTTCAGGGACGAAGAACCACAATTCAGTGCAAGTATATACATATGAAATCCTTTTTTTCTTCTTCGCCCCCAAGCATAGCAAAGCCATTTACAGTTTTCAACAGTAAACTAGGAATTTTACAGACCAATTTTCGTCATTTATCTGTGTTGTTTCGCCGGTGTTATTGTGACTGACCCAGTATGTTTCGGCCCCAACCATCAGACAAATATGTAATTGGTCTGATTTGATTTTTGTATTTGGCATTGGATTTGCTCGTGACCCGATACCAAAGGCCCTGACTTGGTCGCCGACCGCATATCCTGCTTCTGGCACGTTGCATATCAGCATTGTTTGGATAAATCTGGGTGTTTTATTTGTATTTATTATACAGTCCAGGAAACTGCATTTACTGTTAATTGGCAATGGTTCTGTTTCAAATACATCAAATGGTGGTGGGGTAAATCTGGAAATAATTTCCGCCCACACATCATCAGACACCCCCGATATATCAAAATTCGCTTCATTTGATTTAATTTGGTCGGCCCGTGCCATTGGTATTCCGCCAATTGTTTCCCCGTCGTGCAGACAGATTGTTTTGTTATCTGTATCCATTGTTATTTCGCCAGGCAATCCTGTAAAGTCCATATGTTCCTTTGCATTGCCCCGTCTGATTTGTAAAACACGTGTCATAATAAAATCCTTTGATTTGTATAAGAAATCCCCCCTGCACAGCGGGGCAGGGGGGGATAAAAAAGCAAACGCCACCAAAACCTGGTGACGATGTGCTTATTATATCATAAAATTGCAAAAAAATCAAGCCGCAATAGAATGGTTTTGGTTATAGGCTGAAATAATCCCTGCCACCCGACCATCAAAGTTCTTTTGCGCTTTCTTTTTGCTCAGGAATCTGAACCAGTTATACATCGGTCCCATCTTTGTATTGCGCCCTGTTTCCAGTCTGTTCCAATATAGGGCCAATTCTTCAATTTCGTCCATATGATTATTGTCCCAGTTTGCAACTTCGTCTGCGTGCCGTGTGATTTGGTCACGCAACTGCGCCAACAATTCCGTTCCATTGACTAAATCATCTAATTCTGCTTGCTTATTATTGCGATCTGTAATCGCCGCATTTACAGCATCCTTTTGCAGCAGTATCTGGTTCATCAAGAATCCCAAATCATACGTCCCCGGTGTCAACCCCGGTGTTCCCGCCGGAATTGTGATGGTTGGCGTTGTTGGTAATGTTGGCACCGTGACGCTTCCTGTTCCTGCGCCATCTGCATCCAGTTGATTCAAAAACGTTGATATTAAACCAACTTCTGGGTCTGTGACACGGTATGTCCCGGCGGCTCCGTCATATATAATTTTGATAAAATCTTCTTTTAATGTTTGCAGATTATTTTGTTCGGCATCGGCGCCACTGCGCAGTGTATCACGTTCTGCTTCTAAATCTGCCTTGGCGACGTCATACGTGCGTGTTCCTTGAATTGAACTTACCCGTGTTTGTGTTGTGGTTTCCTGCGCACGCTCAGCCGTTAACAAATTTTCCAGCGAAGTCTTTTTTGTCGCTTGGTCTTGTAAGTATCGGTCGTGTTCATTTTTAAAGTTTTTATTCTTGCCGGAATATTTTTTTATTTTGCTGTTCGACAGTTTATATGCGTTGCCAACAATCGTCACCCCATACCCCAGTGTCATAAATGCGGCCTTAATCCCCTTGTCCAACGCAGCCGTGACCAGTTTCATCCCTTCATTTTTATTCCAGGACAAGCCCTTGTCCGAAAACACCGTCAAATTTTCTTTGCCCAACGTTTCCATAATCTTGCTGGTGGTATAGTCATAATGCAACACCGAAATCAGTTCCATTGCGGTCTTGGCTTCATCTTTTTTGCCTTCTTTGACCGCCCGAATAATAATTTCTTTGACCAAGGCCTTCATATGCGTTCCGTTTTTCAGTGCGCCGGCCCATACCTTGTCTAACTTAGGATCGTTTTTCAGTGCATTTAGTGTTTTTTCAAACCAATCCAAATGCTTTTTTGATTTCAATTCACGTGCAGCGGTCAGTTTTTTCTTAACGTCGCCAATTTTGCCCAAGACACCATCCAAACCATCTGTTTTCTTCAATCCCTTTTGCAAATGCTTGCATATAATCTTGGCCTCGGTCGAAAAGAACTTGCGGTCTGGCTCTAATTTTGTGTATTTTTCAAAACAGTCTGAATATGTATCACTCCACCACTTTCCGACTTGTTCGGTCAGTGTTAATTCATCTTCACGTTTTGGCTGAACATAATCGTCACTGTTCGGGTCGTCATATGATTGACTTTTCAAAGCCTTGTTTAACGGGCCTGATATTTTCCCTTTGTCGTGATTTTCAAATACTTCACGAATTTTGGATTCATTACGCAGTTTATTCAACAGCACCGTATATTCGTGCTTAAATTGGTCAAGTCGAAACGGATGAACGTTGTTATCATCATACCAATCCTGATAATCCGACAGATTTGGTATATCAGACGCAGGAATCCCCGCCGTCACCAGGTCGCTTTTATACCCTTCGATATATCCTGCGACGGCCTCTAACTTTTCACGAAAAGATGTTTTGTTATTATACTTACCTTCTTTTAACCCTTTTAACAGGTCGTCATATGAAAAGTCATCAGTTGTGATACTGTAATACCCACCGGAAAAACGTGATTTCAGTATATGTCTATAATTTTCCAAAAATGCATACAATGTCCCCGGGACAGTTGCGGGTGATGGTGGGGTTGGTGCCTTGTATATTCTGGATTCTACCGTTGGCTTAATTTTTATATGCTGGAACAGGTTTTGCAGGCCTGTGGTCGGATTTGTCCCGAAGTATTCTTCAAAGAATTTTTTTGCTTTATCGTTATACTGAAAGTCTTTTTTTGCGCTGTCCATCGACTGGAATGCACGCTGAAACGCCAGGAACAGTTTCAACCATTCGTCATCGCTTAACCCTTCGGTTGGGTCGGCTGGGTCTGGTAAATCCTTGCGCTTAAATACAGTGGTCAAACTGGGGTCTGGGACAAATTCGCCGGTTGCTGGGTCCTTGACCAACAGTTCTTCAGCCCAGATTTTTTGATTGTCTGTTGCTTTTTTATCTTTGATGTATCCGCAAAATTGCAAAAACTGTTCGTATGACATTTCACGAAATATCAGTCTGTTATAATACATCGTCAAAAAATCTTTCATATTTGCCATATCAAACACACCTTGCTTTTATCCCATTTATTATAGTCCGTTTTCTGCAAAAATTCAATATTTACTATACTTTTTTGCAAAAAAAAGTTATATACTTATCCCAAAAGGGGAAATTTGTGAACAGACTGCTGTTTTCTTTGTATGGATTTGCATTTTTTAACAAGTTTTTGTTATTAACCCCTGTCTACACAATTTTTATGCAGGCAAATGGCTTGTCGGGTCTGCAACTATCAACAATGTTCATTGTTTCGTCCATTGGCACTATCCTGGGCCAGGCCCCCATTACATACATAACAAACCGTATTGGGCAACGTTGGGCAATGACTGTCGGACAGTTTTTAAAGATTATTGCCATATTATTGTGGTTGTTCTGGACTGATTATGCGGGGTTTGTGATTGGTATGTTGCTGTGGGGTGTCCAGGCGGGATTTCGCAGTGTTGCATTCGAAGGTCTGGTTTATGATGCCGCATCTGCATACGGTATGCGTCGCCAGTATTCACGAATCCTTGGTCGCAAGGCAACGTATGAATCCATTGGAACCGCTTTGTCTGCATTTGGCTCGTTGCTGATGTTTATGGGGTATGATTGGGTGACGTGGGCATCTGTGGTGGCAATATTGCTTTCTATGTTATGTCTGGTCTTGGTGCCATATCGACCTGATACAAAGCCCGTTGCGGCCCCTGCAATGCGCCTGGGGAAACTGTTGCGCACAGGCTTTAAAATATGCCTTAAAACACCGTGTCTGCTTTCGATAATAGTGCTTGCGCTGTTAATGGCCAATATACCG
>JAFURS010000026.1 GCA_017471805.1 Alphaproteobacteria bacterium | reverse complement strand
TTTGTTGGCTTGGGGTTAATTTACAGATTGGTGGGATGGTGTAAAAACAAGGACACGTTCGATGCCGCCCAGGTCGGTTTCAGAACGCACTAAGTCCCAACCGTTTGAAATGAATATTGTTTTTATATCTGTGCCTTGGTCAATGCCGATTTCCAGGAACAGTTTGCCGTCATTTTTTATCCATTTTTTTGCGTTTTTTGCAATTGCCTGGTATGCGGCCAGTCCATTGTTTGCTGCATACAATGCCATTTTGGGGTCGTGGGTTGCGCCAATGTCCACACGTGGGTCATTGTGGGCAATGTATGGCGGATTTGAAACAATAATATCAAATCGTTCGTTATAATTATAGGGACGGTCAAAACGTTTGTGTTTGGTTTTTATGCGTCCGGCCAGGCCCAAGTTATGTATGTTGCGACGGGCAACCCGCAAGGCTTGTCGTGATTTGTCAATTGCAACCCCAGATGAGTTTGGGATATTTTTTACCAGAGAGCATATAATGCAACCAGTTCCAGTTCCCAGGTCCAGGATTCGTGGGGATTGTGTTTTTATTGGGTCGTTTATTACCGATGATACCAATGTTTCTGTGTCGGGACGTGGGTCCAGTGTGTGCCTGTTCGTATAAAATTTTAGGCCATAGAACCATTTCTGGTGGATGATTTTTGCCACGGGAACACCACGGCGTAGACGGTATGCCGTCCAATGGAAAAAAAACCAGGAATTTTTATTAGTATTTTCAATTATTACACGGGCAGCACGTGTGCCACCGGCCTGTTGCAGGATTGTGAATGCTTGATTTCTGTTCATAAAGACATTATAATCGGTGCTATGAAAAAAGCAAAAGATATTATGAATACACGCAATTTGACAAGACTGGTTGTGGCGTTGGCTGTGCTGTTAAGTCTGATTGCAATTTTTTTGGTTGTGACAAAGCGCACGCCAGCACAAATGCGGACAGCACGTTTGAATGAGTGCAAGTCAGTGGTGGTTGTTTCGTCGGGTGATACGTTGTCTAAGTTGTTGTTGGAACAGGGGTTAAGTCACAATGACGTTAATACAATTGCCCAGGCATTAAAGACGGATGCCGAAATTACAACGTTGCGGGCCGATCGTGATAAATTAGAATTTGTGCGCACAAATGATGATGCACCGGTATCAAAAATTGTCGTTATCCCGTCGCCGTGGCGTCAGGTTGAATTGACCTGTAATGGGGCAGGGGCCTGGGATTGTAAAACCGTAGATATTGAACGTGATACACGTGCGGTTTTTCGCACAGGTGAAATCTTGGACGGGGATAGTTTTTACCTGGCCGGTCAGAGGGCAGGGATTCCCGCTGGGATTTTGGTGGATGTGTATGATTTGTTAGCCTTTGAAATGGACTTTGAACGTGATGTGCGTGCGGGGCAGAAGTTTTCTGTGCTGTATGAAGAAAATTTTTCAGAAGGTAAAAAGATAGATAATGGACGGGTGTTGGCCGTTTCTTTTGAGGCATTGCGTGGCAATGTGCAGATGTATCGGTTCAGAAAATCTGATGGCACAACGGGTTATTATGATGCCGAAGGAAATGGGGCAATTAAGTCCTTGAAGCGAACCCCGATAAATAATGCCAAGATTACAAGTAATTTTTCTCGAAATCGTAAGCACCCAGTTCTGGGATATACACGTGCGCACAAAGGGGTGGATTTTCGTGCGTCAACTGGAACGCCAATTCCGGCCGCCGGTGCTGGGCGTGTTATCGCACGCAGTTATAATCGTGGACACGGAAATTTTGTGAAAATTCGACATAATGGTTCCTTTGAAACGTTATATGCCCATATGTCACGCTTTGCCAAGGGTGTAAATGTTGGCACCACTGTGCGTCAGGGTCAGACAATCGGATATGTCGGTTCAACGGGATATTCAACGGGGCCGCATTTGCACTATGAAATTATCAAGGATGGGGTTCACGTGAATCCAATGACGGTAAAATTGCCAGCAATTAGTAATTTAGGCAAGGAAGATAAAAAGAAGTTTATGGAGTATCGTAAAATTCTTGATGATGGAATAAAGCAGTTAGAAAAAAATCCATCGTTGTATATTCAGTTATAATAATTTCCCGCCGTTGGCGGGATTTTTTGTTTGTGGGGGGGCTTGTTTTGTTTGCTATCCCCGTCGTGTTAGAACACGGCACTGGCCGCCCAAGGGCGGTGAGAATTTTTTGGGGCGGACCACTACCCCGTCGGCGGTGCCGACACCCCTTCGCCGGGGAAGGGGAATAGCCTTACATTAACTTCACATTTAATAAA
>JAFURS010000025.1 GCA_017471805.1 Alphaproteobacteria bacterium | reverse complement strand
TGGATTTGAACCATTGACCTTCAGGTTATGAGCCTGACGAGCTACCGGGCTGCTCTACCCCGCGATACGATGTAAAAGCTAAACTATTATATACTTTTTATCTTGATAGTCAAATAAAAAAATCTTTTGTTGCGTTTTTTTAGCGCTTTCTTGAACAGCCTTGAAATATCTTATTTTTCTTGCTAGGATAGGGATAGTATTGGAATTTAAGGGTTTGTGGTGATACAAAATAAAACGTTTAGAAAAGCCTGGAAAGGGTTTTGGGAACCTGTTTTGGGATTGGGAATTTTTCAGTGGATTATTGCTGTCTTTATGGCTATCCCGATTTGGTTTGCTTATTTTACGTCAGTTAAACGTATTTCTAATATAGAGGTTTTTTATAAATATCGTAAAAAACCGGCAATCTTTGTGTTCTGGCACGGGCGCAGTTTGATGTTAAGTCCGATTATTTGTCTGGGGGGAATGCAGGCATATGCCGTGGCAAGTCGTCATAAAGATGGTCGAATGATGGCAAAATTACAGCACTTGTTCGGGTTACGGGCAATTTATGGTTCGTCGCACAAGGGTGGGGTGTCTGTCCTGCGTGAAGGGTTGCGGGTCTTGCAACGTGGTGATCACGGTATCTGTATGTCGCCAGATGGACCAGGTGGACCGTCGTTGCGTGTTCAAGAAGGGGCATTATATTTCGCAAAAATGAGTGGCGCACCAATTATCCCAGTTTGCTATTCGGCAAAACGGGCCTGGATTCAGGATAGGTGGGATAGATATTTGTTGGCATTGCCGTTTAATAAGATTATTTGCAATATTGGTAATCCGATTTTCGTGCCTAAAAAAGCAACACCAGAAGAATTTGAAAAAATCCGCAAGGATTTAGAGGACTTTATGGTGGCGCAAATGCGTGAGTTGGATGCTGAATTTGGATTGCCGATTGTTGAACAGGATTTGACGGCGTCTGAATTTAAACGAAAAAAGCGTGAAGATGCACAGGCTAAAAAAATGGCAAAGAAAAAAGGTAAAAAATGAAAACTCCGTGGTGGTTTTTAAAGAAAAATCCAGTGGCAATGTTGATGTTGCCAGTGGCCTGGGTGTATTTTTTTATCAGTCAGATTGTTGCGCTGGGGCGTGGGCTGCGGCCAATGAAGTCAAGACGCAAAATCGTCTGTGTGGGAAATATCTTGGCAGGTGGGGTGGGCAAGACGCCCATTGTGCGGGCAATTGCTAATTACTTTGGTGCGCCGGTTGTTATGCGGGGCTATAAAAAAAGCGACAAGACTGGTAATGTCGGGGACGAGGCAATAATGCTGGCACGGACAGGGTTGGCCGTTCACGTTGGCGACAGAAAAAGTAATATCGCATTGCTTAACAGGCAAGATGATAATACGCCCATTGTTATGGATGATGGATTGCAAAATCCAACAATAAAAAAAGATGTTTCAATTGTAGTCTTTGACGAGTCGTTGGGATATGGAAATGGTTGGTTATTACCAGCCGGGCCATTGCGGGTGCCAAAACGCTTTGCAAAAAAGGCAGATGCAATTATCGTTATAAAAAGTGGCAGAAAAAGAAAGAATTTTAAATTGCCTGATGGTGTGCCGGTGTTCTGGGCAAAAAATCAGACTGTGTCGCCCTATGCAGATGATGTTAAGTTGGTTGCGTTCGCAGGTATTGGATACCCAAGAAAATTCTTTAATGCGTTGAAAAATGTTGTGGCAACTCGTTCATTCCCAGATCACTATCAGTTCACAAGCGAAGATTTGGAAAAGTTGATGAATCTGGCAAAAAAGAAAAAAGCACAGTTGATTACAACTGAAAAAGACTGGGTAAGGTTGCCAGTTGAATTACAAGACCAGATTAAATATGCACGTTTGGATACAGTTCTGGATAATAATTTTTGGGATTGGTTAAAGGAGAAAATTAAATGAGCAGCACATTAAAAAAACAGGTCAAGATTTCAGGGGTCGGTATTCATTCAGGGGCGCCAGTTGATGTTGTTGTTAAGCCGTCTGATAAACCAGGCATTTTTTGGCGACGTGTCGATTTAGATGGGACAGATTTAATTCCTGCAACGTGGGATAATGTTGGCGAAACAAAAATGCGTAATACGACAATCGGACAATTGTCAGGCGCACATATTCAGACGGTTGAACATTTAATGGCGGCGTTATTTATTGTTGGAATCGATAGCGCAATTGTTGAAATAAATTCCGTGGAAACACCTATCTTGGACGGCAGTGCGGCGGAATTTATTAAGGCGTTTCAAAAGGCGGGTGTTGAATTTAAGGGACGGAAAAAAATCGTTGTAAAACGTGAAGTTGTGGCCTGTGCAAAAGAAGTCTTGCGTCAGTTGCCGATGATTGTTCGCTTTAAGTTGTGGTTGGTTAACAAAATTGCAGGTCGTAAATCAAACGGCTTTGTTAAGTTGTCGCCAAATACCGGCAAAACGTTGGATATTGTGGCAACCTTAATCTATCCAGAAAAAATTATAGGAAGTCAGACCTATGAATATTCTTTTGATGGGTCGGATGTGGCGGTTAATGATTTTATAGAAAATATCGCAAAGGCACGGACATTTGGAAAGTATTCAGAGTGGGAAACGCTGAAAAAACAAGGTATGGGACGTGGCGCAAACGAGTCTAATGTTATTGCGTTGAATGATGCAGGCGATGGGACGTTGAATAAGTTGATTTGGCCAGATGAATTTGTTCGTCATAAAATTGTCGATGCCGTTGGAGATATGTTCACCAGTGGTGGAATGATATGCGGTAGGTTAGAATCTTATAAAGGTAGTCACGCATTGAATAATTTAGTCTTGAAAAAGTTATTTAGTAATCCCGACAATTATGATATAATCGGGATAGAATAAATAAAAAGGCGGGATTTTATGAAGAAAATATTTGCGATGTTGTCTGTCTTGGGGTTGGTTGCCTGTGGCGGAATGATTAAAAATGAAAACGGTAGTCAATATTTGGTGCAATTAGAAGCCGAACCAATTGGATGCACCTTTTTGTATAAGTTAGAATCAGAAGTGTCAGTTTATGATGCGGATGATGCACGCAGATATTTGGAAAATCGTATTGTAGATCAGGCAAGAACTGGTAATGCTTATTGGATTACAAGTCAGCGAACAAAACCAAACGAGTGGGTAATATTTGGCCCAGAACGTGCCTTTGTTTTGGTGGCAAATGTTTATGATTGCCCACATCCAAACAATGTGCGGACCGCCAAAGACGGTGGGCCGGCAACAGTGACACCGCCAAATCCATATAAGAATTGCACGTATGGAAATTGTTATTAAATAATTCCCCCAGTTTGGGGGATTTTTTAACCACCCCGGCACAGTGTGCCACCCCTCCATAGAGGGGAACCATAGGCATACATTATTTAGCCACCCCTTGTCACACCTTGGGTGTGACACTGGCCGCCAAGGGCGGTGTGAATTGGGGGGTAATGAGATGGCGTTTTTTTGCTAGGTGGATAGTGGATAAAAAAATCCCCCAAAGGATTGGGGGACTTCTCCGACTGTGTTCAGAAACTTATTTGGCAGGGGCTACAATAATCGATTTTGTTCGTTCGTCTGGTTTCGATTTCGATTCCAGTGTGCCACGTTCGCCAATGATTTCCATAATCCGGGCAAATAATTCAGGAACTGCGTCCTTGCCACGGGCCAATACTTTCTTGGAACCACGGGTCATAACAGCAATTTTTACCTTGTTGCCAGATGATAGAAATTCAAAAACTTTCTTCATTTTTATGTTCAGGTCGTTTTCTTCGATAAACGGTTTTACCCAAACTTCTTTCATTTCAATGGTCTTTTGATTCTTGCGAGCCTCAGATGCACGTTTCTTTTGTTCATATTTGAATTTGCCATAATCCATAATCTTTACAATAGGGGTGGCATTGTTCGCATTTATTTCAACCAAATCAAGGCCGGCATCAGATGCCATCTGCAAGGCCTGGGGGGTCGGCATAACGCCAAGGTTTTGACCGTCAGAACTGATTACCTGGACGGCTTTTGCAAATATCCGATTGTTCATACGTGGCATTGCGTCACGACGATTGTCACGGTTCGTTGTAGGTTTAATTGTAGGCTCCTTTGTTAAATATGCGCAAATTATTAACTATTATTCGGCACTTTTCAAGATATTTTGAACATTTTGAAGCACAGTCCAGACATCACGTTTGGCAGTGGGCTTTAATATCAAATAATTTGGATGAAAAATTGGTATTATAATACCATTATTTTCGGTCGTGACCGGGGTGCCGTGGGATTTTGCCAGATTTACACCGCATATCTGGGTGGCAGGCAGTGTGCCAAGTGTTAATATAACACGGGGCTTTATTAACTCAATCGCACGGTCAATAAAAGGACGGGCCAATTCAAGTTCAGATGTCGTTGGTGTGCGGCCGCCAGGTGTGCGCCAAAATATTATTGGAACAATCGATGTTGTTTCACGGCTTTCGCCGATGGCGGATAGCATTTTGTCCATTAAATCCCCAGGCGCACCAGATAAAACACGGCCGGTCGAATCGTCGTCGGGACCAGGGGTGTCGGTTATAATCAGTAATTTACCATTGCCAAAATGTGGCAGGACTGTATTCGTTGCCGTCGGTCGCAATGGGTGATTAAATTCGCCAATCATTCGATTTAATGTTGATGTGTCATTCGGACGGGTCGCCATTGAACGCACGGTTTCAACAGATATTGTCGCAACAGGCGCAATCGGTGGAACGACGGATGATGCACTGCGCCCGATTTCTGCGATAACTGTGGCGGCGGTAGGGCGGGGGGTGCTTAATATATCATTGTCCGGTGTAGTTGTGATTTTTGGGGCCATAATTGGGGTGTCGCTGATTTCCCAGCGAACGCCAGATAATTCAAGATAGTTCAAGTCACTGTATGACATTTTTTTTGTTTGCCCCTTGATAATTCAATCTTTTTATAGTAGAATATACTACGAGCAACAGAAATACAAGGGAGTATTTTCATGAAAATTAAAAACTTTGCTTTGTTAGCAGGCGTTGCAGGTCTGTTGGCAGCCTGTGGTGGTTCTTCTAAAATCGTAGAACCAGCCGATTTGAACGAACAACGTGTATTCTTTGGTTTCAATTCTTATGAAATTTCCGAAGATGCAAAAAATAACCTGTTGGGTCAGGCGTTGTATATGAAAAATCACGATGATGTGAAAATCCAAATCGCAGGTAATTGCGACGAACGTGGTTCAACAGAATACAACTTGGCATTGGGTGCACGTCGTGCAAACGCAGCAAAAGCGGTTATCGTGAACGATGGTGTTGATGCAAAACGTATCTCTACAATTTCATATGGTAAAGAACGTCCATTGGTTCAGGGTTCTGGCGAAGAAGTCTGGAAGTGGAACCGTAATGCAACAACAACGGTTAAATAATAAATTCCCCCGTTTGGGGGATTTTTTTTGTGGGGTTGTTAACCACCCCGGTACGGTGTGCCACCCCTCCATAGAGGGGAACGGTAGGAATACATTATTACCACTACCCCGTCTTGCGAACACGGTTCGCAATCCACCCCTTCGCCGGCGAAGGGGATTATCCTTATATTAACTTCACAATTTTAATCGTGTGGGGGATTTAATTTATCTAATTTATTTGAATTTTTCTTTTTATGACGTATAATATGTTGGCACTGGGGTGATTCCAGTGTGGGGCTTAACAACCCGTCCAAGATGTCAGTGATGACATAAAAAATCTCCAATCCGATGCGGTTGGAGGGTTGCGAATATATTGAATAAGCAACGCTATTTTTCTGTAATAGTTGTTAACCTCCAACCGCTTTTGTAATTTTCAATTGCGGTTTTTATTTAGGAAAATGGGGGTGTGCTGTGCGTGTCGGTCAGGAAATAGAACAGGTTCGAAAATTGCAGGGGTTGTCCATCTTTGAGGTATGTAATGCAATGAATTTGCTTGAAAATGAATATGCCCAGATGGTGGCTGGGCATATTAAACCGACAACGTATCAACTGATTATGTTTGTGTCGTTGGCACGGCATCATTTGAAGTCTGTGTGTGACCGTATTAAACCATAAAAGGCAGGTTTTCCAATGTGCCTTCGGCAACACGGACATTCACGTCAATCATCATAAAGATTGAATCAGGTGTGCGTTGAATCTGTTCCGAGAAAATGCCGGCGTCAAGTAAGTGACTGGTGTTGACGGACAGTCTTGTTATTAAATGGTCGTCGTCCAGCAGTGTGTAAATTGGCCCAATGTCGTTCGGTGTGTTGGCACCAATTTCGTGTTCGTTTTGTGGACAACGCAGGCCGTCCATTATCGTTTTTACACGGTTGTCAATGTCAGAACGTGGAACACCAACAATTTCAGGATGCAACATTTGTATGTCAAGTTCAGCCAATAACTTCAAATTTGGGGTTATTATCGGATTCCAGTCAATGCCACCAACGTGACGGGTGGTAATAGGACTTTTGGTTGGGTTCGGCACCATATACTGGGT
>JAFURS010000024.1 GCA_017471805.1 Alphaproteobacteria bacterium | reverse complement strand
TCGGGGAGTGTGGCGACTGCAAATTGTTATTATACGAATGGTGGTGATTATTCGAAGGTGACACTGGAATTGATAGAGGCGGAATTGTTGCGTTGTGATAAAGAGACTTATTGGGATTCTAGCACCGCAGTTAGCAGTGTTGCAAGGGATGTGTATGTGATAGATCCGCAATTTGGACATGGTAAACTAGGGTTGACCTATAAATATGATATGGGAGATGTGCCAAATCCGGCTTGTGTGTTAGATACTTCTGATATGGCTTCGCATCCTCTTAGTACTGCCTTAGAAGACTGGAACGATTATTGTGCAGCTTGTCCGAACTATGCTAAGACATCGGATTTATCGTCATATACTAATTTAGTTTATAAGAGTACGGGTGGAACTGGTATCAGTAGTTGCAAGATAAATTTAGATGGCACAGATCCCAAAGGTAATTTTAGGTATGGAGTAGATTGTGCGTATAGTCAGTAAAAATCCCGCCGGTTGGCGGGATTTTTTAGGTTGTTATTAGCCACCCCTTGTCATCGTTCCGATGACACTGGCCGCCCAAGGGCGGTGAGAATTGTATAAAGACGTCTGCGACGCAGTAGATTCCCGCCGTTGCGGGAATGACGAAGTTTTTTAGGATTGTCTTTTTGTGGTTTGGTAATAATTGGTGCGTGGAATGTATAAAAATAAACCACCCTGGCAGTGCGTGCCACCCCGCTCAGAGGGGAACCATAGGTATATATTATTACCACTACCCCGGACGCAGGGCGTCCACCCCTTCGCCAGTGAAAGGAATTATTTTTATATCAACTTCACAATTCCAACCGTGTGCGGTGCGAAGGGGAATAGTAGATGTTTATTATGATTGTCTGTGTGTGATTCATACATAGGATAGAAAATCGTCGGTTGCGGTATGATAAATCTTGCCTTGGGGGGAAAATCAGACTATTATTCGTTGGACGTTTATTTGTTTTTAGGTAAAAAGGAAAGTTTATTATGTCTAAATTTATTGTTGATGGAAACTGGGCGGCCGCAGATGTCGCATACAGATGTGTCGATTTTGCCGCAATTTATCCAATTACCCCCAGTAGTACTATGGGCGAACTGGCAGATGAATGGTCATTTCAACATAAAAAAAATATTTGGGGCGCAATTCCTCAGATAATCGAAATGCAGTCCGAAGCCGGTGCCGCAGGCGCAATGCACGGCGCACTGCAAATGGGCAGTCTGGCAACAACATTTACTGCATCACAGGGTTTGTTGCTGATGATTCCAAATATGTATAAAATTGCCGGTGAACAAACACCGTTTGTTATGCACGTGGCGGCACGTGCGTTGGCAACACACGCTTTGTCTATTTTTGGTGACCACAGTGATGTTATGTCGGTGCGTTCAACCGGTTTTGCAATGCTGTCATCACATAATGTGCAACAGGCACACGATATGGCCGCAATCGCACACGCATCAACAATTCGCAGTCGGGTGCCGTTTTTACACTTCTTTGACGGGTTCAGAACAAGTCACGAAGAATCACGCCTGACACGAATCGATGACGATGTGTTGCGGGAAATGATTCCAGAAAAAATTGTCCTGGAAAATCGGACACGGGGAATGACGCCTGATAATCCAACTATTCGGGGGACAGCACAAAATCCAGATGTTTATTTCCAAGGACGTGAGGCTGCAAATCCACTGTATGCAAATACACCACAAATTGTTCAGGATATGATGGATAAATTTGCCGAATTAACCGGACGTAAATATAATTTGGTTGATTATGTCGGTGATGAAAATGCAGAAAATGTAATTGTCGCAATGGGCAGTGCCGTTGACACAATTGAAGAAACGTTGCCACATTTGCCGGCAGGCTTGGGTTTGGTCAAGGTTCATCTGTATCGCCCATTTCCAGTCGATATGTTCCGGAACGTATTGCCAAAAACAGTAAAGCGTATCGCAGTATTGGACAGAACAAAAGAACCGGGCAGTGTTGGGGAACCGTTGTATCAAGATGTCAAGGCCGTTGTTGGTGATGGTGTATTGGTTTATGGGGGACGCTATGGTCTGGGGTCCAAGGAATTTAAGCCACGTGATGTCAAGGCGGTTTATGAAAATCTGATGCGGGGGACGTTGCATCACAATTTTACAGTTGGAATCGATGATGATTTAACTGGGTTATCGTTAAAGACAGACCCGGCATTTGCGGTCGAAGATCCTAATTTTAAGACGGCTATCTTATACGGTATTGGCAGTGATGGGACCGTTGGGGCAGTGAAAAATATTGTTAAAATTGTTGGGGAAAATTCTGATTTATATCCACAGTCGTATGCGGTCTATGATTCGAAAAAGTCGGGTGGGTTGACCGCATCACATATTCGTTTTTCAGATGCGCCGATTAAAAGTCAATATCTGGTCGAGGTGGCTGATTTTATCAGTGTTTCAAACTTTATGATTGCCCAGCGGTTCGATGTGTTTCGTGGGTTGCGTGCCGGTGGAACGGTTATGATTAACACGTCTATGGCACCAGATGTGGCGTTCGCAAATCTGCCACGGGAAAGCCAGGAACACTTAATCAGAATTCGTGCAAATGTTTATTTCTTGGATGCAAACAAGGCCGCCGCAGAGTTAGGGTTGGGAAATCGTATAAATACATTTATTATGTTGAATTTCTTTAATCTGACCCAGGTTATTGACCCAGAAAAAGCCGCAGTTAGTGCCAAGGCGGCGATTGAAAAAACGTATAAAAAGAAGGGAATGGAAATTGTTCAGGCAAACTGGGCCGCAGTTGATAAGGCCGGCGAATACCTGTGTAAATTTGATTTGCCGTCGTCTGTGTCAAATTTTGCACCTGATTTTGTGCCGGCAATGACATTAAATACGCCGTCAGAGATTGCAGGAACGTTGGGGGAAATGGCGGCGCAACGTGGTGATGCGATTCCGGTATCCAGATTCCGCATAGATGGGCAATTTGGCGGTGGACAATATCCTGTTGGAACGTCTAAATACGAAAAACGGGCAATATCAGACAAGGTCGCAACAGTCGATTTAGAAAAATGTATCCAATGTGGCAAGTGTTCTATGTTGTGTCCACACGCCGTTATCAGAATCAAGGCATTGACCGAAGAGCAGGTCGCAGATGCAAAGGCACGTGGAATCACAGTTGTGCCAATGAAAACGCCTGAGTTGGGGGCAAATATGTATTTCACAATAAATATTTCGCCTGCGGATTGCACAGGATGTAATGTTTGTGTGAAAAACTGTCCGACGGGGGCGTTGTCTATGGTGCCGGCACGTGATGTTATGGATACACAACAGGCAGCATTTGATGCGGCCGAAGAATTGCCAGATTTTCCACGGGAAAAATTAAATCTGAATATTCCAAAGCACGTGGAATTGTTGCCGCACTATTTTGAATTTCCAGGGGCGTGCGCAGGTTGTGGGGAAACGCCATATGTGAAACTGTTGGCGCATTTGTTCGGTGATAGAATGGTTGTTGCAAATGCAACGGGGTGTTCGTCAATTTATGGAGCGAATCTGCCAACAACACCGTGGACACGTGATAAATGCGGACGTGGGCCGGCGTGGTCTAATTCTTTGTTCGAAGATAATGCCGAATATGGTTTGGGAATGCGGTTGGCGTTAAATCAAAAACGTGATAACTTAAAGGCATTGTTGTTTGAATTGGGTATCGAAAATGTCGAAGGACTGTTTGATGAAACCGATTCGAAAAATCAACGTCAGATTGAAACACAACTGCGGGCGCAACTGGGGCAGATGGATAATCCACGTGCCAGATTGGCCGAAAGCCTGGTGGGCGAGGTTGTGAATAAGTCTGTGTGGATTATCGGTGGTGACGGATGGGCATACGATATTGGTTATGGTGGTGTTGACCATATTCTGCATAGTGGCGAAAATGTAAATGTTTTGGTGTTGGATACCGAAGGCTATTCAAATACAGGTGGGCAACAGTCTAAGTCTACACCATTTGGCGCCAGTATGAAATTTGCAATCGGTGGTAAAGATCACGCAAAGAAAGATTTGGGGATGATTGCAATGATGAGTGGCGCATATGTGGCGCAAATTGCACTGGGGGCAAATCAAGCCCAGGCGATTCGTGCCTTGCGTGAGGCAGAATCGTTTAACGGGCCGTCAATTATATTGGCATATGCACCCTGTATTGCGCACGGGTTTGCGCTGCAAAATGGGGCGGCACATCAAATGCAGATGGTGCAAACAGGGGCCTGGCCGTTGTTCCGGTTTGATCCACGCTTAATCGCAGATGGCCATAACCCGTTGACAATGGATTCGTCGGTTGATAATCCGTTGCCCTTAGAAGAGTTCTTGAAAACAGAATCTAGATTCGGGGCGGCACGGGCAACAAATCCGCAGTTTAATAGGTTGGTTGATATGGCAAAGGCAAATAATGCATATAAAAGTGAACTGAAAAAGCATATTGCACAATTTGCTATGTTGAATAAACCGGTCGTTAAAGAAAATGGAGAGGGGTAAAGTGAAAAAGCTATTCGTATTGTTGGGCCTGTGTTGTTTGATGGGGTGCACCTTTCAAACAAAACACAGGGGCTATGTTTTTCCAAATAAATTAGAAGAACAGGTTCAGGAAATAAAAACAACGTCGCAACTGATTGAAAAAATTGGAGCGCCACAGGTTAAAACTGTTTATGGGGACGAGGTATGGATTTATTTCGGGGCTGATGAAAACTATCGTGGGCCATTGGCACCAACGTTCACAAATGAAACGGTGCTGTTGGCGTGGATTAAGGGGGGACGTGTTGTAAAAACGCAGGTTTTATATGATGCGGATTTGCCCGATGTTGTTCTGGCCAAGGGGGAAACAGAAATACCAGCGGCAATTGAACTGAACGCAATCGAAGAATTGTTCAATAATATCGGACGTTTCAGTCCTGCGGGATTGGGACAATAATAGACGGTGCGTCCGGTGTTGGGGACGCACTTTTTTGTTCTTGTTAAAATATGTGAAATAATGTAAAATGTTAAGTATGAGAAAAAGAAATTTTATTTTTATGGTTTTGTTAATTGCTGGCAGCACGGTGGCAAATGCAGCGTATAATCCGCCGGTTGGTTCGTGTGGCCCGGGGTATGTCTTGGTGGAATCACGTAATAAAATCGATGGGGTTAGGTCGGCAGAATGTCAGAAGTTGTGGTGTCGTGACCTGGAAACGGGTAAGCCAATGGGTGTTGGTGAAAAACCACACAGTGGTTATCAAAAGACGGCCGGGGCAAATCCGTTATGTGATGCAAATGATGTCTGTGTTGAATGCTGGGGGGAACGCAGGTGGTGCGCCGGCGAAGCCCGTGGGGACTGGAACCCAGAATATGGGGCGTATACCCGTGGTGGCGAAGATAATGCAACATATCAGTCGTATCAAAAGGGTGGTTGTTTTGCGTGGCGTCTGGAAAAACCTGATTGCCCAGCAGGAACGACGGCGGTGTTGCAAGACGGAAAATGGGCGTGCGCAACCGCAACAGGCACAACCGAGGCAAGTCGTGCATCAGGTGTGCGTCGAACGGGAACAATGCGTCGAATCAGAATGTAGATTAAGCCGGGATTATCCCGGCTTGATTTTTTTTGTCATTTGTTTGTTTTTTGGCTTTTTTTGTGATATAATGTTCGGGACAGAGAGAATGGCAACCGTAAAAAGGTCTTTATAATGCCAAGTAAAAAGTTAGATTTTAAAACAGGACAGTATGTTGTTTATCCAACACAGGGTGTTGGAAAGTTGTTGCGTGTCGAAGAACAAACCATCGCAGGACAAAAGGTTAAGTTGCTGGTCATCGATTTTGAACGCAATCATATGACGTTGCGTGTGCCGTTGGAACGGGCCGAAATTTCAGGTCTGCGTCCGTTGTCAACAGCAAAGAAAATGGATGAAGCAATCGCCGCAGCCAAAGGTAAGGCAGGGGCAAAACGTATGATTTGGGCACGACGGGCGGCGCAATACGAAGAAAATATAAATTCGGGCGACCCAATGAAACTGGCCGAGGTTGTGCGTGACCTGCAACGCCGTAGTGCGGCAGATACAATGACATTTTCGGCACGTCAGTTGTATTTACGGGCCTTGGAACGTATGGCCCAGGAATTTGCGGTCTTGCACAAAATCGATTTGGATGCCGCATCTGATAAGATAGAAGATATTTTGGGTATTCCAAAGGAAATCGATTTGAATGCCGTCGAAGAAGATGACGACGAAGTAGAAGATGAAGAATCATAAACAGAAATCCCGCCGGTGGCGGGATTTTTTGTTGTTTTTTATGTAATGGATTTATATAATTATATAAATATTTTTATGGGGTGATTTATGGGGAATTTGGCTTGTGCTTATTTTAGATTGAAACGTGGGGTGTTGCATTTTGTGGATTTGTTTATCCCAAGTAAAGTGATGAAAAAGAATTTGGTTTCTTGGGCAACCTTTCCAAGATTTGATTTGACTGTAAATCAGAAAAAATATGATAAACGAATAAATGTTGCCTTTTGTTTTAATGAACGCTATATTCCGTGGGCTTTGACGGCAATAATGTCATTGTTAGAAAATTCCCCAGCGTGTTCTTATGATGTATATTGTGTGACAGATATTGAAAATGAAAGTCAAAAGAAAATTCTTGATTTTATTCAGGGGCGTTATTCAAATGCAGCTATTTATTTTCTGAGTCCTAATGGGGATTTTGATAATGCGTTTTGTGGTCGTTGGTCAAATGCGATATGGTGGCGTTGTATGTTGCCAAAATTATTACCAGAATCAGTTGAACGTATAATTTATGCTGATGTTGATACTTTGTTTTTACGTGATTTGCGTGAAGC
>JAFURS010000023.1 GCA_017471805.1 Alphaproteobacteria bacterium | reverse complement strand
TAAACCCAATTTCACCGGTATTAAGTTTATCAACATTAACCATTTTCGGTGTAAAGTATCCGATTTTATCCACAACGTATTCTGCGCCCGTCGCCATAAACTTGATTTTCTGTCCACGACTTAACGTCCCATCCACGACCCTCACCAGAATCACAACACCTAAATAAGAATCATACCACGAATCAACCAACAATGCCCGTGTTGCCGCATTTTCATCACCGTGTGGGGCTGGCAATTTATTCACAATCTCTTCCAACAGTTCCGGCACCCCATCACCCGTTTTCCCCGAAACAGCCAACGCATCGTTTGCATCTAACCCTATAACATCTGCGATTTGTTCACGTGTTGCCGCAACATCACTTGATGGCAAATCTATCTTGTTCAACACTGGCAACATTTCCAAATCATTATCCAACGCCAGATACGCATTTGCCAACGTCTGGGCCTGAACACCCTGTGTTGCATCAACCAGAACCAACGCCCCTTCGCACGCCGCCAACGACCTTGAAACTTCATAAGAAAAGTCAACGTGTCCTGGTGTATCCATCAAATTCAACTGATACACTTCACCATTTTTCGCCTTGTAATTCAAGCGCACCGTCTGGGCCTTAATAGTAATTCCCCGTTCCCGTTCAATATCCATCGAATCCAGAACCTGTGCTTTCATTTCCCGGGATTGCAAACCACCTGTAAATTCAATCAACCGATCAGACAACGTCGATTTACCGTGGTCGATATGCGCAACAATAGAAAAATTTCGGATATTAGATTGCTTCATAAAAAACACCTATATTTTCGGAACATATACTAGTATAGTATTGCCGCATTTTCAAGGTGATTTTTCACAAACTTTTTTCCATAAATCTGTCCGCACTAATTTGCCGGAACCCATTTTTTTCATAAAAATCTTTGGCTTGTTTTGTCGCCCTTGATTGCAGACTCATTATCCCCGCCCCATTTTTACGTGAATAATCTTCGTATGCACGCAACAATGCAGTTCCTATACCGCTACGTTGAAACAGCCTATCGACATACAAATCGTCAACCCGTGCCAAATCCCGAATATTATGACCGACCAAGAACCCACGCACAACACTGTTGTATTCACAAACAAACATTATGCGCCCATCCTTATTTACCCAGTCCTGCAGACAATAATAAATACTTTCCATATTTCCTGCACACGAATTTGCAATTGCATAGCAATCCAGGCGCATTTTATCAGAAACATTAAACACCCGACGAATCATTCTAAACTTCCAAATTATTTAACAATTCGTCGATTCGTGCGGCCTTTTCCAACGTATCATCATATGCAAATTTAATATCAGGCACATATTTTTGATTCATCCGTGCCGCCAACTCGAATCGGACAGTCCGTGTAATTTCATCTAATTTCGCCTGCACCTTGGCGACATCATCATTTCTTGTATGATAAAACAGACGCACAAATTGCAACCCACCGTGCGCAACACTACCAACCAGCGACACACCACTAACTATTGGATCTTCTGAATAATTATCTCTTAAAATTTCTGCAACCAACATCTGCACCTTGGCTGCAATTCTTTCGCCACGATTTGAATTAAAATTTTTCTTTTGCATTTGCGCCTATCTTTAATATTTTGTTATTATGATTGTAAAATATAAAATATTAAATTAGAATCAAGTAAATTTTTTTTCAGAACTAAACGGGGGAATGTAATGAAATTTTCAGAATACATCTTGGCAAAATCAGAATCACCTGCCTATTCTTGGATTGTATTTTTTCTAACAATATGCGAATCCATATTTTTGTTCATCCCCCCCGAAGTCTTTATGACTCCTCCAATTATTGCGAACAAACGTCGTGCTGTCCCTATTACAATTGCGGCTGCACTTGGTTCATTGGTCGGTGGTGCGATTGCCTATCTAATTGGGATGTGGCTATACGATTCTCTTGGCATATGGTTAATAGAAACATTTTCTAACCCTGAACTTATCGACAGCACAATAAAACCAATGTTCAGCAAGTATGGAATTTTAATCATTGTGCTAACGGCTGTGACACCAATACCATATAAACTATTGGCGATATGGCTTGGCTTTATAGGCTATCCAATAATACTGTTTCTGGCTGTATCTGCCATATTCCGCACAGGCCGCTTTGCGATTGTTGGCACCCTGCTTTACTATTTTCAAGAACAAGCAAACGCAATTGTAAAAAAATATTTCTGGCCCCTAACAATTGGCGCAGTAATTGCCGCTATTCTTGGCATTGGGCTAATCAGTCTATTTTAACCCCAGGGGCATTCCCCCGGACTCAAAGAATTCCACACAATGACAAGGGTTGGCTAATCATAAATACAAACCAATCCCCTTCGCTGGCCGAAGGGGTGGATTGCGAACCGTGTTC
>JAFURS010000022.1 GCA_017471805.1 Alphaproteobacteria bacterium | reverse complement strand
TTATGGAAATTCTGGCAGCGGCGAATTTGAATATGGCGCAGAATTTTAAAAATATGAATTTTTTACTTGAAAAAACAATCGTTAAAACATATAATAATTAAAGTTTATAACAAAAACTACTAACCAGCCCTATTATATAGGAGAACGAAATGGCACGCAAGGAATTTGTTTCTTTGATGGAAGAAAATATCTGGACCCTGGACAAGATTGCGGAAAAACTGCGTCTTGATCGTGTTGACACAACGGGGTATCCACGTCAAATGATGTCGATTTTGGTGCGTCTGCATAACGGTGGTCGTGCACGGCTAAAAGATATTGCCCGTCGTGAACACGTGTCTGCGCCAAATTTGTGTGCTGCGTTCAGAAAGTTAGAGGCAGACGGTCTGGTGGTGCGTGCCATTGACGAAGAAGATCGTCGTAATACTTGGTATTGTGTCTCGCCCAAGGGGGCAGAACTGGCCCAGGTTGCGATGAATTTATTTCGCAATGGTATTGAACGTGTCTTTGCCAACGTTTCATCGGATGATGAACGTCGTTTGACGGATGCGTTGCGAACAATGCGTAATATTTTAAAAAAGGTAGAACTGAACAATGAATAAAGTGAAACTGATATCGCTGTTTGCGGTTATGTGCGCTGGTGTTATTGTTTCGCCGGCGTATTCTTTGGATTTGTCTTTGACGGATGCGATTGAACGCATTACCCGTGAATCGCACGATTTGAAAAAGGCAAATGCCAACCTGGACAAGGCCCAGGCAACTTTGGATGCAACAAATGCCAATCGTTGGTTCAAGTTGGATGGTTCGGCATCATTTATGAATATGGTAAATATTGAAAATTTATCAGAATCTAAAAAGATTGAATTGCCACCTGAAATGGGCGGTCTGATATCAGAATCATTAAAGGACCAATCAGTTGCGATTGAAATTCCTGATAATATTTTTCAGGCGGGTTTAACCCTGACCCAACCGATTTATACATTTGGTAAAATTGGCAATGCGGTAAAGTCTGTAAAGTCTGCATTAAAAATGGCGGAAAGTTCCCAGGAAATGACACGTCGTGCAGTTCGTTATGCGGCGGCTGATTTGTATTGGACAGCAAAGATGACGGATGAAATTGTCCGTTTGTCTGAGAAAGATTTATCGAATGCCCGCACTGCAAAAAACAAATTAACGTCGGCCGGTCGTGCCAACCGCAGTAATTTGTTAAAGATTGAATCGGACATTATTTCAAAACAGGTAAATCTGGCCCAGGTAAAATTCAATCGTGACACTGCACACCGTATGTTAAAGATTATGGCGGGAATCGACGTTAACGAATCACTGACATTGACGGATGATTTTCCAAAAACGTTTGCCGCATTAAATGCCGGCGAATTAAAGACGACCCCAGAATGGGAAATCCTGGGCGAACAGGTAAATATGTATGAACGTCTGGCACGTTCCCAGCGTGCAAATGCCTATCCGACCTTGGCGGCAACTGCGTCATATACATATTCTTCGATGGCGGGCGACGCTGGCCATTTGTTTGATAAAAAAGGCAGTCAATCTGCCTATTGGGGACTGGCCTTGCAGATGCCTATATTTTCGGGTGGTTTGAATCGTGCCAATGCCACGATAGAGGCAATGAATGCCGAAGCGGCCCGTCAAGAACTGGCGCAGTCGAAAAAAATAACCAGTGAAAAGTATAACACTGCGGTTGCCCAGTATGACCTATTGCGTGAAAATCTGGCGTCACTGGAACAGGCTCGTGACCTGGCGGCCAAGACATATACTCTGTCCCAGAATCGTTTTGCATCTGGTCAAACATCTGCGGTTGAATTAGCGGATGTGTCGGCTGGGTTATATCAACTGGACGTGTCTGTTTTGCAAATGAAATATAATTTGTTAATGTCGGCGGAAACTATAAAAAAGTTAGGTGAATAAAGATGGAAAAAATACAAAAAACACTTGCGACAAAAAGATTCAAAAAATTTATTTATATATCGCTGATTGCGGTATTGGTTGGTTGGGTAATATTTCGCTTTGCGGCGGTTGCATCTGAAAATGCCCGTTATGTTTTTAATGCGTCACGTATTGCCGCCGATGCTGGTGCGCCGGTCACGGCAATTGAAATGTCACGCAAGTCGGGCGTTTTATATGAACCATTGGCGATTCAAAACAATCGTGCCTATGTGTCTGCCGACCGTGCAGCACGGTTAAAAGCGGGCCAAAAAATTGGCAACGGCAAGATTGTGTCTGTGTCGTCAAATTTGGATTATGACACGGGTATGTATGTTGTTCGCACAACTGGTGTGTCTGATGGCTTGCAGTTTGCAGAATATACTGCAACCGGTTATTTTGTTCCATTGCACGCAATTTCCAATGGTGCTGTTATGGTCGTCCAGGACGGCACAGCGCACGTTCGTCAAATTCAAATTGCCCGTCAGGATTCTGAAAATGCATACGTATCATCAGGATTATCAGATGGCGATGTTGTGATTTTATCATCGGTTAAATCTGGTGAAAAAGTGCAAATAAGAAAGTAAGGCAAGGGGTATAAAATGTTAAAGTTTTTTGTTCGCAGACCTATTACCACACTGATGTTTGTTTTGGTGTGGGTTGTGTTGGGTTTGGTATCATTTCCCAAGATGAATATTGAACGCACACCATCGGTTGATTTTCCGATGGTCACGGCCACATTTGTTTATCCTGGGGCGAATCCTGCGGAAATAGAATCTCAGATTGTCAAACGTGCCGAAGATGCGATTTCCGAAGTTTCTGAATTAAAACGTATTATTTCCCAGGCCTATGAAAACAGCGGTTTTGTTATGGCTGAATTTAACCTGGGTGTTGACGTTAATGACAAAGCAACAGAAATAAAAACGAAACTTGATTCTTTGATTTCAGAATTTCCCGATGATATGGACCAGCCTGTTGTTGAAAAATTAAATCCATTACAAGAATCGGTTGTTGACATTGTTTTGCACGGTGCCGATGCACGTGACCTAGAAGAATATGTTGATAACATTTTATCAACAAAAATCACATCGATTAGTGGTGTTTCCAGTGTATCTGTTTTTGGTGGTCGTGAACGTGCGATTCGTGTTGCGATGAATCCAGATTCTATGGCGGCGCACGGTGTGACTGTTATGGATGTAGTATCGGCACTGGGGGCGCACAATTTGAATGTTCCTGGTGGTAAAATTGAAACATCTGCCAATTCATCAAACGTCCGTTTTATTGGTGAATTTGCATCCGTCGAAGAAATCTCAAATTTGCGCCTAACAACGGTCGAAGGTGACATTTTCAAATTGTCTGATGTTGCACAAATATCGGATGCGGCCCGTGATATTGAAAACGGCGCCCGTTATAATGGTGAATCTGTTGTTATTGCATCTGTGGTCAAGGCATCTGATGGAAATGCGATAAACATTTCCCGTGCGTTGCACGAACGCCTGCCACAACTTCAAGCCGATTTAGAATCACGTTTTCCTGGCGCCCAGATGTTAATTGCGTCTGACTCGTCCATCACTGTGTCTGACGAAACAGACAGCACAATTAACGGGATTATATTGGGTGTTTTATTGACGGTGTTGGTTCTGTTGGTATTTACCCGCAATTGGCGTTCAACAATTATTGCCGGTGTTGTGATTCCTGCTTCACTTGTTGCTGGGTTCTTCTTTATGGACAATAACGGCTTTACAGTCAATGCAATGACACTGTTGGCGTATTCATCGGCCTTGGGGACATTGGTGTCTAATGCGATTATCTTGATTGAATCTGCATTACAAGAAATGCGTGCAGGTAAAAATCCCGAAGACGCCGCCATTGACGGCACGAAAAAGGTCGCAGTATCTGTATTGGCGGGTGTTGGCACAAACGTTGTAGTATTCTTGCCATTGGCATTTATGGGCGGTATTGTTGGTCAGTTTATGGTTCAGTTTGGTATGACGGTTGTTTATTTAACAATTTTATCATTGTTGTTCTCGTTCACGTTAACGCCGATGATGATTGCAAAGTTCTTGCGCTTGACCGACCACGGTCAAACCAAAAAGGTAAAACAGACATATCCAAAACCGACCAGCACCGGATGGTTGCGTCGTTGGTATGATGTCCAGGCCGCACACCCTTGGCGTGTTGTTGGAATGATGGCAGCTATATTTGTTGCGTCAACAATGTTGATGAAGTTTGTTGGAAACGAATTTTCACCATCCACCGACGCAAATGAAATAACCATCACGGCCCGTGCGCCAATGGGTTCAACATTCGAGAAATCAGAATCCATTGCGATGGAAATCGAACAGGGCTTAAAACAATTCCCCGAAGTAAAATCTACAACGGTAAAAATTGGGGATCGTGGCTTGCAGAATATAAATGTCACTGTTGAACTTGTTGATGCATCTGAACGTGATATATCTGATAAAATGCTGGCGCAAAAGATTCTGCCTGCGATTGCAAATATCCCAGACGCAGAAATTCAAATCCGTGCCGGCGAAGCAATGTCATCGGGTATATCGTCAGACTTGGTCTTGAACATTTTTGGCGAAGACGATTCAATCCGTGAAGCCTATGCAGACCAGATAATAAACATCATAAATAAAATACCCGAGGTTCAATCGGCCGTTCGTGCGCAACAGGCACCGGCCCTGGAAACCCAGTTTATTCCAGACCAAGATAAAATGAATTTCTGGGGTGTTCAAAATGCGTATGCTGGAACAACATTGCGTACCGCATTGTATGGAAATGACGATTATAAATACAAAGAAGCCGGCGAAGAATATCCAATCATTCTGGAAATTGCCAAGCCGTTTAAAAATGCGTCTTTGTTTGATATTGTATATGTAAATTCGCAAAAGGGTATGGTGCCATTATCATCACTGGGGACGATTAAATCAGAACGTGCCACGCCTGATATTCGTCGTGAAGATAAAAACAGATATACCGAAATAGACATCAACATCGGTAAATCAACAATGGGTCCTGTCCAGGCCAAAATTCAGGCCGAATTGAATAAAATCGACTGGCAACCAGGCTACTTTACCAAATTTGGCGGTATGTCGGACACCCAGGCAGAATCGGCCAGTGAAATTGGACGTGCGTTTATGTTGGCAACAATCCTGACGTTTATGTTATTGGCGGCGATTTTAAATTCATTGGCGCATCCTTTTACGATTGCGACGTCAATTTTGACCAGTTTTACAGGTGTATTTATCCTTATGTTCTTGTCTGGTGCGACAATGAACGTTGGGGCGATGTTGGCATTTGTTATGTTGGTCGGTTTGGTTGTTAACAACAATATTCTGGTGTTGGAACCAACAATTGTTCGCATCAGTCGTGGCGAAGATGCCTATACGGCATTGTGGGCCGAATTAACAGACAAGCGTAATATGGTTTTGATGACATCTATTGCGGTTGTTGCGGGTATGGTCCCCCAGTTGTGGTCAATTGACGGGATGAAGGTCGCAATGGGTGCCGTTATGATTGGTGGAATGTTGGCCAGTTTGGTATTTACATTTACCCTGACACCTGCCTTGTTCTTCCTGATGGAACGTCTGCGCAAATGGCGTCCATCGTGGCGTAAATAACATCCCATCCCCCAGCAATGGGGGATTTTTAATAACTTGCAAAGCATCAAATATGGTTTATAATTCACGTGGCGAAGATGAAATTGTTCTTTTGTGCATTTATCACAAGAATGCAGAAACGAATGATTTTTCTTCGCAAAATCAGAACTAAATAAAATGGAGAAAAAAATGGTATTTGGTTTATTTAAGAAAGATGAAAAAACACAGTTAAATAACCCAATTGTGGTTGAAATTCCATATGGGAACGCAACATTGCGTTTGGAAACGGGCCGTATGGCAAAACAGGCGAACGGATCTGTTTTAGCAACATTGGGTGAAACAATGGTTTTAGCGACTGTTTGTGCTGAAAAGGCGGCGGTCGAAGGCCAGGACTTTTTCCCACTGACGGTTGATTACCAGGAAAAATTTGCATCTGCGGGTCGTATCCCAGGTTCACGTGACAGACGTGAAGGCAAGGCATCAACGGCTGAAACATTGACGGCCCGTTTGATTGACCGCCCAATCCGTCCACTGTTCCCAGAAACATTCAAGAACAAGGTTCAAATTATTGCCCAGGTATTTTCTTATGATAAAAAGAATCAGCCTGATATTTTGGCAATGATTGCATCATCTGCGGCATTGGCATTGTCTGGTGTTCCGTTCCAGGGACCAATTGGTGCGGCCCGTGTTGGTTATTCTGATGGTCAGTATATTTTGAATCCATCGAAAAAAGAAACCGAAGATTCTGAAATGGATTTGGTTGTTGCTGCGACCAAAGACGGTGTTTTGATGGTTGAATCTGAAATTGGCGAACTGGATGAAAAGACGGTTTTGGGTGCGGTTAAATTCGGTTTTGACGCACAACAGGCGGTCATCAACGCAATCAACGAATTGGCCGAACGTGCGGGCAAAGAACGTTGGGCGACACCTGAAAAGACATCTGAACAGTTGACAATGGAATCAGATTTTGAACAATTTGCACCTGCGATTGAGGCTGCCCTGCAAATCAAAGAAAAGTTGGTTCGTCTGGAAACATTGGCGGATATCCACGCCCAGGCCAAGGCCCGTATCCCAGAATTGTTCCCTGAATCAGAACGTGCCACATCTACATTGGAATCGTGGGCAGACGAAGTTGTTGAAAACTTAACTGCACGGATTATGCGTGGCAATATCTTGGCGGGCAAACCACGTATCGACGGTCGTGATAACAAGACGGTTCGTCCAATTGAAATTGAATTGGGTGTTTTGCCACGTGCGCACGGTTCTGCATTGTTCACCCGTGGTGAAACCCAGGCTTTGGTATCCTTGACATTGGGTGGTGGCAAAGACGCATTGCCAATTGAATCCCTGGACGGTGCCGAAGAACGTGATTTCATCTTGAACTATAATTTCCCAGGCTATTCTGTTGGCGAAGCCAAGGGGTTAAAGTCGCCTGGTCGTCGTGAAATTGGTCACGGTAATTTGGCGTGGCGTGCGGTGCATCCAATGGTTCCAACCCGCAGTGAATTTGACTATGTGATTCGTGTTGTTTCTGACATTTTGGAATCAAATGGTTCATCTTCGATGGCGACAACCTGTGGTGCAACCTTGGCAATGATGGACGGTGGTGTTCCAATGAAGCGTCCGGTTGCAGGTATTGCAATGGGCTTGATAAAAGAAGGCGATGATTATGCCATCCTGACCGACATCTTGGGTGACGAAGATCACTTGGGTGATATGGACTTCAAGGTCACCGGAACAGACCAGGGTATCACAGCCTTGCAAATGGATATCAAAATCACATCTATTACATTTGAAATTATGGAACGTGCCTTGGCCCAGGCAAAAGATGGCCGTATGCACATCTTGGGCAAGATTGAAAAGGCGATTAAAAAGCCACGCACATCTGTGTCTGAATATGCCCCCCAGGCATATACAATGAAAATCAACCCAGACAAGGTTCGTGAAGTAATCGGCAAGGGTGGTTCTGTGATTCAGGCATTGGTTCGTGAAACAAACACCATTATCGACCTAGAAGATGACGGCACAATTAAAATTATGGCAACAGACAAGGCCGATGCTGACGAAGCAATCCGTCGTATCAAAGACATTGTTGCCGAACCAGAAATTGGCCAGATTTACAAAGGCACAGTATCAGGAATCAAAGATTTTGGTCTGTTTGTAAAAATTATGAACGGGTTTGAAGCGATGGTTCATATTTCTGAAATTACCGGCGAACGTATTGCCAAAATCGAAGATACAAAAATCAAAGAAGGCGATACTGTTTATGTTCGTTATCTGGGTGCCGACAAACGTGGCAAAACACGTATGTCAATGGTTGGTATCGACCAGAAAACAGGCGAAGAAATCAAGAAATAAGGATATAAAAAATGACACTAGAACAGTTAAAATGGACTGATGAACAGTGGGCAACGCACCTGGGGTGCGCTGTCCAGCAGGTGCCGGTTATTCGTGCATTTGTATTAAAAAATTATTTTCCTGCGCTTGCCCAGAACAAGGAAACAGGAAAATATGTATTCTTTATGTCCCGGCTTGAAACGACGATGGCGGGTTCTGACCGCTTGATGCCATTGTTGTCGTCGGGCAAGGAATTTTCAGATAAAAACATTGCAATGAAATACGCAAACGAAACCATAATCCCCAGTCTGGAATTTAAACCAATGGTTGCCAGGGTTCTTGGGGTGCCACAGCGTGCATTGCAAATGTTGCATATAAATGAAAAACAAAAATAAAAACGGGGGGATAAAATGGATATGGAATCGTTAATGGCCCAGGCCGCCGAATTACAGGCCAAGGTCGCCGCCGCCCAGGACCAATTGGCGCAAACAACGGTCAAGGGTATTGCCGACGGTGGTGCTTGTATTGTTGATATGACCGGTAAATATGAAATGTTGAAAATCACAATTCGTCCGGATGTATTGACCCAGGGCGCATCGGCTGTTGAACAGGTTGTTATGGCGGCATACCAAGACGCCAAGCAAAAGGCCGACACCGTCATCGACCAGGTTATGGGTGCGGCGACCGCCGGTGTTCCAATGCCATAATTATTTGGTCTGGTAATAAAAAAAATCCCCGGTTTGGGGATTTTTTATTTTCCGAAAATAAAAGATTTATTTCTGGATATTTCGATGATTGTGTCAATGTTGTCATTGTCTGTGGTTTTTTGTCTTTTTTCTTTGCCGCATATTTCGCAACGATGCGTGATGATAAATTTATCCCCACTTGATTCCACCGCCACCGGTGCCATCATTCCGCCACAGGTCGCCGCCCGGTCGCCTGGATTATTATCGACGTGTCGTGACCACAGACAATTTGGGCAATGATTTGTATATCCATTGCCTGAAACAACTGCGCCACAATGGGCGCAGTTAAAATCTTCGACTGTTTTTGTAAAGCCCTTCATTATATCCCCAACGCATTACGATACATCTGTGTTAATTCATCGGCTTCGTCTAATTCATCTGGGTCCAGTTTACGCAGACGAATCATCTGGCGAATATATTTTGGGTCAAAACCTGCGGACTTGGCCTCTGAATAGATTTCTTTGATATCTGCGGCGATTGCTGCGGTCTCTTCATTTAATTTTTCAATACGTTCGATAATGCTTAACAATTGCTGATTGTCGATTGCGCCGTGATTTGCTTGTTTCATTTCTGTTTTCCCCTTGTTTATTTATAAAAGTTATGATATACCATAAAACGCAAAAATCAAGAAAAACAAAAATCAAGAACAGGGAAAATTATGAATAAATATACCAAGATTACTGCATCTATTGGCCCAAAGAGCGAAGATCGTGAAACCTTGACCCATATGATTTCGGCGGGTGTAAATATGTGTCGCTTGAATTTTAGTCACGACACAGGCGACGTCCAGGGTCGCAAGATTGATATGATACGTGAAATATCGGCCGAATTAAATATGCCTGTTGCTGTTATGATTGACTTGCAGGGGCCAAAACATCGTATTGGGAATTTCGAAACCGAAGATAAATATCCATTACAAATCGGGCAAAAGTTCACATTTGACACAGACCCGACACCGGGCAATTCTACCCGTGTTCAGTTGCCTGATACGGACGTTTTGGGTTCGTTAAAGGTTGGAGACCGCATTTTATTAAATGATGGCAAGATTGAAATGCGTGTTGATTTTGCGTCTGCGACCCGTGTTGATGCAACTGTTGTTCGTGGCACAGAAATTTGGTCTCGTCGTGGATTTAATTTGCCAGACACAGAAATCAACACTTCTGTCCTGACGGCCAAAGACCGCAGTGACTTGGAATATGCAATTACCAAGAACCCAGATTGGGTTGCGATATCATTTGTGCAACGTCCCGAAGACATTGCCGAGGTTCGTGATTTCATCACCCAACGCACATCACATCCGATTAAGATTATTGCAAAGATTGAACGTCCAAATGCGGTTGACCGCATAACTGACATTGCGTCTATTGCCGACGGTATAATGATTGCCCGTGGCGACCTGGCGGTCGAAGTTCCATATGCGTCTGTTCCTGCGATTTCACGTCATATAATTCGTGAATGTCGTAAAATGAACAAGCCTGTAATTGTTGCGACCCAGATGTTGGGTTCGATGGTGAACAGTGAATTTCCAACCCGTGCCGAAATTACAGACGTTGCAAACACTGCATACCTGCGTGCAGATTCAACAATGACATCCGAAGAAACGACAATTGGAATGAATCCGGTAAATGTTATTGAAACGATGTATAATATTTTGGCAAATGCAGACGCTGATGCGATCGCAAATCCATACGATTGGTCACGTGTTGAAAATATTCCTGAAAACGACTGGTCACGTTCTGTTGCGTCAATGGCGTATTTGAATCGTGCATCTGCAATTGTTGTTTTTGCACGTGACACAGTTGCAGCGACTGAAATTTCCTGCCGCAAGCCGGACATTCCAGTTATTGCAGTATGTAATGAATCCGTAGTTGCAAATCAGTTATGTTTGGCACGTGGTGTATTCCCAATTTATGACAATGAATTGTTCGGAATGCGTGATGCATTTAATGCAGTCCGTCGCTTTAACATAAATATGGGCAAAATAGTTATCGTAGATGAAGATAAAATTAGTCTGCGCACACTGGATTAAAAAAATCCCCCGCACGGGGGATTTTTTAATTATTGACCCACATACAGTTTTTTTACTAACATTTATTGTATGAGAAGAATGTTCCCACTTTTGTTTGCAATGCTTTTTTGTGTCGCTGCCAATGCGGCCCAGTATCGTGCGGCCTTGGTTGCTGATATGGACACTGGTCGTGTTTTATACCAAGAAAACGCAAATGAATTAAATTACCCCGCCAGTTTGACCAAGATAATGACGTTGTATCTGACGTTTGATGCGCTGGAACACGGTCGTTTGGCCTTGGATGATTATCTGATTGTGTCGCAGTCTGCCGCAAATGCCGAACCGGTAAAGTTGGGGTTGGCAGCGGGGTCTAAAATTCGTGTCGAAGATGCGATAAAGGCATT
Organism: Alphaproteobacteria bacterium; assembly: GCA_017471805.1. Taxonomy (GTDB): domain Bacteria; phylum Pseudomonadota; class Alphaproteobacteria; order Rs-D84; family Rs-D84; genus Enterousia. The sequence continues at coordinate 17,438 of JAFURS010000022.1, read as the reverse complement.
GGCGGTTTACAGTGCAAATGACGTTGCACGTGTATTGGCGGAAAATCTAAAAGGCGGCCAAGAAGAATCTTTTGCCGATTTAATGACCCGTGTTGCACGTGAAATTGGATTAACCAAGACAAATTTTGAAAATTCATCTGGCCTGCCAAACGATGACCATCTGTCAACGGCACGTGATATTGCGCTGTTGTCAATGGCGGTCTATAAACACTTTCCACAATATTGGCATTTTTTCGGGATTAAGTCTTGGACATACAATGGCAAAACCTATACAAATGGTAATCGTCTGTTGACATCATATCAGGGTTGTGACGGTATGAAGACTGGATATACCAAGAAATCAAAATATTCATTGGTTGCAACGGCGCATCGTGGTAATGCGCACCTAATGTCGGTTGTATTGGGGGCCGAAAACAAAGATGTTCGTGCGAACGTCGCTGCGCAAATGTTGACCCGTGGATTTTCTATGTTAAACAATGGGGCGCAACCTGTTGTAAAGGATACCTATGTTCCACCGGTTCAAACCACATCCCAAAATTTAGTGCAACAGGCCCCACAGCCTGCCTATCACCAACCGTCATCGCCCCAGTCGGCAAATCCCACGACCTTTGCGGGTGCATATAATGCCGCCACATCAAATGCAATGCCAAAATATACCGGGTCGGCAATTGCGGCAACTGGGGGTGGCACGGGTGTTCAGTTCGGTGCATTTTCGTCTGAATCCGCCGCCAGGACCCAGGTTGCAAATGTGAAAAATAAATTGGGTGCAAACGCAATTGTTGAACCGAATGGCACTGGGCTTTATCGTGTTCGTGTGTATGGCTTGACGGAATCTGCGGCCCAGAACTTAAAATCATCTGCCACTGCAAACGGTATTGACAGTTATGTTTTTCATTAGTATTTTATAAGCACTATGAATCCAAAGATTGAAAAGTTAATAAAATTATTTGCAAAATTACCACGTGTTGGCACCCGTGGTGGGCAACGAATTGCGCTGTGTTTATTACAGGATAAAACCGGTCGTGCAAATGCGCTTGCCACCGCAATTGTTGATGCGACGGAAAACGTTGCCCCGTGTCCACGTTGCGGTGTTTTAACAGACCGTGGTGCAGGTGTTTGTGAATTTTGTCGGGACACATCACGTGCCAATGGACAATTGTGCATTGTTCGTGATTTATCAGATGTTTGGACATTGGAAAAATCGTCTGTGTTTCACGGTCGTTATCATATTATTGGCGGTCTGCTGTCGGGTGCGTCTGGCGTTTTGCCCCAGGATTTAAATATTGCCACATTGCCAACCCGCATATCTGACGAAAAAATATCAGAGGTTATATTTGCACTTCCCAACACCGTCGAAGGAAAAACGACCCAGCATTATATTGTGTCAACGATTGGCGATGTTGACGGTTTGTCTTATTCTGAACTTGCGTCTGGTGTGCCGCTTGGTGGTGACCTTGATTATCTGGACGAAGGAACATTAACATTAGCATTTGGGGGGCGTAAATCATTATGATAGATAGCGTTTCATTGTTGCCACCTGTATCTGCAATGATGTGTGAAAGTGGGCTTGAACCTAAGAAGCAGTTTGGGCAAAATTTTTTATTTGATTTGAATTTAACTGGTCGCATTGCACGCAGTGTCCCGGACATAACGTCTGTTCCTGTGGTCGAAGTTGGACCGGGGCCTGGTGGATTGACCCGTGCGATTTTATTGGCGGGCGCACCCCGACTGGTTGCTGTTGAAAAAGACAAAACCACCGCCCCAATATTGTCGCAAATTGTGGATGCGTCAAACGGCCGTCTGTCTGTTGTTTATGGCGATGCATTGCATACAAATTTTTCCGACTTTGGTTTTTCAGAATATGCAATTTGTGCAAATTTACCGTATAATGTCGGGACAGAATTACTGATTGGTTGGTTGCAAAAGATTGCCGGTGGCGAACCTATAAAATCATTAACCTTGATGTTTCAACGTGAAGTAGCACAGCGGATCACCGCCCACCCAGGTGATGAACATTACGGTCGTCTGGCGGTATTAACGTCTTTGATTTGTGACAGCAAGATTTTATTTGATGTTCCGAACACGGCCTTTGTTCCACGGCCACGTGTGCAAAGTGCAGTTGTTCAAATTATACCAAATCCTGAAAAGATAAAACGAATCAAGAATCTGGACAAGATTGAAAAAATAACCGCAAAATTATTTGGTCAGCGTCGCAAGATGATACGTGGTATAATATCTGATGTTGATTGGTCAGCATATGGTTTAACGGGAACCGAACGTGCTGAAAATTTAACGCCAGAAACATTTGCGTTGTTGGCAAATAATTTGTTATAGTTTTTATATCGGGACATATATCAAGGGCAGGGGGGATAAATGTCATTATCATTATTAGCATTTTTTGCGATTGTGTTCGTGCTGGTTTATATATTGCGCATTGCCCGCATTGGCGCATTGGTTGCGTTTTTATTAGCGGGTGTTTTATCTGGACCATACGTTTTCGATTTGTTTCAGTTGTCCGACACCTGGACATTCCTTGGGGATATGGGGATTTTATTTTTGTGGTTTAGTATTGGGTTGGAAATAAATATAAAACGTCTGTGGCGGATGAAGCGGACAATTTTTGGTTTCGGTGCAGCCCAGGTAATGATGGTTGCAGTTATGTTATTTCCATTACTGTTTGGATTGACCCAGTGGTCAATATTGGGCTGTATAATGGTTGCGCTGATGCTTGCAATGTCCAGCACATCTGCCGATTTGCAATTATTAACCGACCGCAATCAACTGAATACAGAAATGGGCCGCCAGACATTTTCTATTCTGTTATTCCAAGATTTATTGTCTATTCCATTGTTGGCAATGTTGCCTGCGCTTGCGGGTAAATCATTTAGTCTGGGTGCAACCGCCATAGATGTTGTTGTTATATCTGTGGCCTTGATATTGTCGGTTGTTTTTATTGGTCGATTTGTGATGACGCCAATATTTCGTCAGGTTGGTAAATTAAAATCCAAAGAAGCCTTTTTATTGGCAGTTATGTTGAATATTGTGATTTGGGCGGTGTTGGTTGACTTGATGGGCTTGCCGGCGGGGTTGGGGGCATTCTTGGCTGGTATGTTAATGTCAGAAACAATTTACCGTCATCAAATCACGGCGGAAATATCACCATATGCGACATTATTCTTGGCGTTTTTCTTTATATCGTTGGGTATGGGATTGAATCTGCCATTGCTGGGCCAGAATTGGTATGTGGTGCTGTTGGGCCTGATTGGATTTGTTGTGATTAAGTTTTCGGCAATATTTATTGTTGCCCGTGTTCGTGGTGTAAATTCGCCAGATGCACTGATGATTGCATTGCTTTTGGCCCAGGGTGGGGAATTTGCACTTTTGATGTTGCAGACGATGAAGACCAGTGGTATAACCGCAATTCCATCCGGTCACGAAGAAATTTTAACAGCGATAATAATATTGTCTATAATGATGACACCATTGTTGCTGTGCTTGCACGATTATTTACAGCGTCACGGCAAACTATTCCCGCAACGTCATCCACGCACATTGGATGATGTCGATAAAAATATTCAACCTGATGTTATTGTATGTGGTTTTGGTCGTGTTGGTCAGATTATATGTCAAATGCTAGATGCCCAGAAAATACCATATCTTGCACTGGACCTTGATGTTAATGCTGTAATGATGGGGCGTGAGATGGGATTTAATGTTGCCTATGGCGATACAACATCACGTGATGTTTTGACTGAATTTGGATTGCGCCCACGCAAGGTAAAGTCAGTTGTTGTTGCGTTGGATAATGCATCGACTGCACGCAAGTGTATTTCGACAATACGTTCAATTGCGCCACGTGTAAAAATATTTGCCCGTGCCCGCAATTTGGCAGACACCCATATGCTAATTGGCGAAGGAATCGAAACAGTATTACCTGAAACAATTGAATCATCACTGTTTCTGGGGTATAGCGTGTTAAGCAGTCTGGGTATATCGGACCGCAAAATTGAAAATCTGTTGTATGATATGCGCAGTGATAATTATGCGGCATTATCGACGGTAATCTCGGATAAAAACGACTAAGACTTTATGTGATACCTGTCCCCAATTTGGGGACATTTTATTTGCAATTCATATTGTATATTGTTATATTTCAACCTATATAGAATGGAAAGGTTGAAATGAAAAAAACAATACTATCATTAACTATAATTTTCAGTGCGCTGCTTTTGGATTTGTTGTCCAAGGGTGTATTGCTGTATTTAATAACGGGCGGTATTCCACTATATGGTGCGGCGTGGGAAATTGTTCCTGTGCCATACTTGATGATGCACGTATTTGATTTTTTCAACATTGTATTCACGTGGAATCCGGGGGCATCTTTTTCACTGTTTCGTGCAATGGGCGAAGCGGCCCCGATTATTCTGGTCGTTGCAACTGGGGCAATTATTGGTGCGATATTGTATTACCTGTTTGCACGTTCAAAATCGTATGAGTGGGCGCCCTTATCACTGATTGCGGGTGGTGCGATTGGTAATTTACTTGACCGTGTTCGTTTTGGTGCGGTGGTTGATTTTCTTGATTTTCATATTGGTGCATTACATTGGCCCGCATTTAATGTGGCGGATATTTGTATCGTAGTTGGTGTTGCTTGGTATTTATTGAATATGTATCTAGCACGTCGTCGCTGTTTAAAAACAATAAAGGATGGTAAATAAAAATGGTTCAGTATATGGATAAAAATTCTGGTTTTAATATGTGGAATGCGAACAAAAATACAACCCAAAAGCGTTCACCGTTTTCTGGATTTTTGTGGTGGACATTGCTGTTTATTGCGGCCTGGTGGGCGATTGGTGCATTTATGTCACCAGGCAAGACCCCCACGGAAACAGATTCAATGCCAATCACAGATTTATCATCTGTTCCTGTGTCTGAAATTACATCTGATAAAATCAAGGCAACTGTCCAGGGATTGCGAATATCAGACGTCCAATTAAATGATTTTCAACAAAATTCACAATCCGCCGAACCTGTTGTTTTGTTGGGTGGCGACAATAATTTTATAGAGGTTGGCTTGCTGGCCACTGGCACAACTGCGCCGGTCGCAACCAGTATCTGGACCCCAACCGACGGTGCGTATTCATACCGCAATTCTGATGGTGTTGAATTTAATCGTGCCATAACCACCGATGGTTATACAATCACAATAAATGATACCATTAACAACAAATCAGGGGCGGATATATCTATTGCGCCATATGCCCGTATTGTTCGTGATAACGACACGGCCTCGTCGGCGGGCGTATCAAATGGTGCGATTGCATATGTAAATGCCGATGTCGAAGATGTTGCCTGGACTAAGTTAGATAAAAAATCATATGCATATTCAACGACAACTGGTTTTGCCGGTTTTGCAGACCAGTATTGGGAAACGGTTGCGTCGATTGCGTCCCCAGACCAGACGATTCGGATAAAGAAGTCTGGCGACAAATACACATCTGACATTGCCGCATCTGCGGTTCCTATTGCATCAGGTTCGACTGTGACAATTACAACAAATTTATTTGCCGGTCCACGTGACCAGACGGTCCTGGATTACACAGAATCAAAAATTGCCGGCATATCTGAAACCATAGACTATGGTTGGTTTTGGTTCTTGGCCCGTCCAATGTTGTGGGTATTAAATGGGATACACCACATTGTGATGAATTACGGTGTTGCGATTATCATAATGACAATATTACTGCGTTTGATGATGTGGCCATTGACCCGCAAATCCTATGTTTCAATGGCCGCAATGCAGAAAATGCAGCCCGAGATGCAACGGATTCAAAAATTGTATGCAAACGATAAAATGCGTCTGCAAATGGAAATGATGAAATTGTATCAAACGCACAAGACATCCCCGATGTCAGGCTGTCTGCCAATGTTGATTCAGATACCAATATTCTTTGCCCTGTATAAGGCCCTGCTTGTATCGGTTGCGATGCGCAATGCGCACTTTTTATGGATATCTGATTTATCAGCAATGGATCCATATTTTATCTTGCCGATTTTGATGGGTGCGACGATGTATCTGCAACAGCGACTGCAATCACCCCGGGCGACTGGCACTGGCAACGATGTTGCGGCCCAGACCCAGCGAATGATGCGTTGGATGCCATTACTGTTCACGATAATGTTTGCGTGGATGCCGGCTGGTTTGGTTCTGTATTGGACGGTATCTAATATCTTTGGAATAATTCAGATGCAGATAATAAAGAAACAGTCTAAATAACAAAAAAATCCGCCCCACGGCGGATTTTTTTAGATTTCGAAAGAAGATTTCTTTGGAAATTTTTTTAGTAAAAATTCATAGTTTTGTTTTCGAACTTCATCGGTTGTTTCTTTTGTATCGTTTATACAAAACAGATAGGGGTTAGTTTGCTTCATTGCTTGTAATGCATTTTCACAATACAACGGGGATTTTTTACAATTTGTATAGTGTGTAAAATTATATATAAAATGTTTTGTTTTTTTGAAGTGTCTTGCACGTCTAAGAACAGCCCGTCCGTGCACCAGGTCAAACAAATTAAAAATCCAGCGTTGCATTTCCCAATTTGTTCTGAATTTATTTCTGATTTGTGCATCAAAGTCCCGTGTTAACAAAGGATGATTTCTGCATTGAATCATAGAAGATTTTATATATGGGTCAATATTATGAGCAGGGGCAAATTTATAAAATTTTTTTCCAAAAATTTGATGTATTTTATATGCCGCCATTAAAATAGTTTTTCTGTAATCTGATTCAACAAGATTTATACCAGTTCCCACACCAGAAATTTTTTTATTTTCGCTATGCCAAATAATTGCCCGTCCACGCTTATCGTAAAAGAAATCCGGACCAACAGGTCGGTTAAAGAACATATCGTCATTAGACAACAGAAAATATTCACTTAACCCTGGGATATTCATTAAGCACATCTCAATTGCGACCGAATTAAATGTTGGCAAACTGTCTTCGGGCATAATTTGTTCCTGTGGAACAATAGTTATTTTTTTGTGGTTGGTATTCAGCCATTTTGGAATTTGTCCGAATCCAGTGACGATAAAAATATGATTTATCCACGGTGCATATTTTTCTGCGCTTCGCAGTGCAAATTTTAATTCGTCATTATCACGCCAACGTGCATCGACCACAGAATCTTCACATACATTTATTGCCTTTTCGGTAATTCCCAACCATTTATTTTTTTCGCCTTGCCAGTTTTTATCACTGCCATCAACCCACATATAAACCAAATCTATTTTTTTCATTTTTATGTCCTTTTTAATTGCCAACAAAAAACCGTCAAAAATTGACGGTCGGGCATTTTCAAGGTCATAAATCCAAAATGACTCTGTGGCTTTTGGGAAATCCCTGTTGCATAACCACAGATACCCGACCACGTATGGTCAGGTTATTTATCGACGCACACAGCGTCGTGGATTTACGGGGCTTGAAAACCCAGACCTTTAACTCAAAAGTCCGATGTCATTATGACCCAGAAATAATAATAATTCAAGTTTTTTAGTTTTTTATATAATGCATATGGTGTTTGTATGCGCCAATCCTTTATCCCCAGCATTTGTTTGCTTAATTGAACACAGGTAAAAATTTGTGAATATTTTATGCCCAACTTTGCATTTCCTGGCACAAATATAAACCGCCATCCATATTGTCCCAGGACCGAAATATCCCGCATTTTTATTTCCAATTTTTCGATTTTATTTCGTCTGATAAATTGGTGCAAAATCATTTTATTGGCATTGACTATAATTGGTGCAACGTGCTTTATTTGACCGCAAAAAATTCGTGGTATAAATTTAGATGTCTTGTTTGAAAATGCGATAATAATCATAATAAATCCTTTGTGTGTGTTGTGAATTAAAATCCCCTGGTGGGGATTTTTTTATTCAATCCATTGACGTTGTGTGGCCTCGGCCTGTAATACAATCATTGCGCTGTTCCACAATGCGGCCGCCCGATTTTCTGCCCAGATATATTGGTGTGGCGCACGCCGTCTGTCGCCAAATTTTTTCATAACCTGCAATTGTTCTTCGGTCAATTTTCCCGACAGATACAGTTTTGTAATCATTGCCTCTACATCCAGGATTTCGCACGGCCTGCGTGTTGGCGATGTGTGGCCACGCACAAAGTTATTTCTTTGCACTGATTTAGAATATAAAAACCAAAACCATAATTGTTCTGCGTTTTGAAATTTTTCTGTTTGTGTGATTGGCATTACTGCTGTCATTTTTCTTCCTCCTTTTTTGTTGTTATAAAATATATAGTCTAAGAAAAGATTCCTGTGAAACATTACAACCGACGGTTGAAAGTCGAATCGAAAAACAGATTCGGTTTCGGAATTTGTAAAACTCGCTGCGAATCGAATTTATTTTCTGTGCTATATATTCAGTTAAAACGGGGGTGCGCCAAATGACGCACCCCCAGAACAATCAGATATATATATCAAATATTTATTTTTTTAATCCCCCCCTTGGTAAAAAATATTAAATAAAAACCCGCCATTGGCGGGTATGTTCACAGAATTGGTGGGAAACAGTCGCCACCACTTTCTGGGCAACAGTTAAATCCTTGCTCGCCCATATCAGTATATATTTCCCCCGGACAGCATCCATTTGCGTCTGGGGCAATATTACCTTCGCACATAATTTGTTCAACAACTTCTTCGACTGCGGCTGGTGCTTCTGGTTGATTGAATGGATTTTCAATTGCGCCAGTTTCTGTATCGTATTTCAACCCCAGGACTTGTTCGTTATACGCTTTTTCACCCTGGTCAGCGATATACGAAATGCTGTTCTTATTTGAACTAGACTGTTGATTTTGGAATACCGCATCCTGTTTTGCATTATTTATCGCCTTGTATTGGCTTGATTGGCAATAGAATAACACTGTTCTGTAATCCAAACCCGCATTATAAATTTCTTCGGCGCTGGCTGTCACTTTGCCTGTATTCATATCGCAATATTGCGCCAGGTTAAATGACCGAACCTGTCCAACCCATTCTTCGCCTGATTGGTCAATGTTAACAGAATTTGCAACAGTGTTATAGTCAAAGCGTTCTTGGTCCAAAGACTTTGGATAGTATTCCGTCATATTACAACTTTTACCACCGTCTGGACAAACCACAATCAAATCTTCTGGGGAATAAACTGTGATGCGTGTCCCGGCGGCAATTGTAAATGGTGGTACGGTGTTATCCATCATATCAACCAGCAACTTTTGTGCCACCTGATTCCAGGCAGTAATAATCTCGTTCTTGGCCAGTTCTGATGAGCGCACTGTTCCGCTTTGCACAACCGTGTTATTGTCCAAATCGATTTGGTTAACAAACGCATCGCTAACAGGCGCAATCAGATTAACCGCCGCTGGCACAATTGCGGTCAGCATTGGCATAATAAACTGTTCCATATAGTCCGTGCTGCCACGTCCTGGCACGCCAACACGTCCCTGGGCATCACCCGCAAATGGTTGACGGCCCTCACCAAAGTTAAATTCAACACCGTCTGGTCGAATAAACTGGTACCATTTAATTTGCATACGGCCGATTGCCTTGTATGGACCTGGCAAATCCCCCGTCACATACCCCAGCATTAACGTTCCGGTTGGAATAATAATATTACGTCCATCATCGGAATAGACGTTTCTGTCAACGGTTGCACGCACTGGTAATGGACGACCTTCTCTATATACGTCTGCATCGGCCCGCACTTCGGAAACAATTGTCGCAGGAATTGGTTTGTATTGGCGCAAAACAAAACTGCGGTCATATGGCTGTGATGCAACAACTGCACCATCATCGCCCGATGTACCTGGGATAACATCTGTTTTATCTTCCAATTTCAGTCCGCCAAAACTTTCAAATCCGCCCGCCACAATTCGGCCCGCCCCCGGGCTGTTTGTCACAACTGCCTTGGCTTCATCCAAGTCAAGTTGTCTGGCACGATTTACAACCTTTATCGCAGGGGCATTTGATAATTCTGGGATTGTGCCACCAATGACGGCGGCATATCCGATATGGTCGGCATCAGTTCCGATTTTATTTCCACGTGAATCGGTAATAATCCCATTGTCTGGGTTGTATGTTCCAGTTGCCTTGCTGCAACTTTTGTCTGAAAACGGATAGAATTTATATGTTCCGCCATCTGGTTTTATCCACCCCATCTGCGCCCCAGAATTATTATATCCTGGGAATGCAAAGTCTGAACAACCATCTGGAATTTCAAACTTGTCATCAGGTTCCACCACTGGTGTTTTGATTTCAACCGGCGGTGCAATCTTTGCAATATTTTGCTTAATTTCCTCTTTGACCGGTTCTGGTTCTGGCTCTGGCACTGGTTCTGGTTCCGTCACGGGTTCTGGCACAACAACTGGCTCTGGCACTGGTTCTGGTTTTTTCTCAACAACTGGCGTCTCTGCCCCCAGTGTTAAAACAATCTTAGACGTCTTTTTCATTGCATCTGTTTCATCCGCCCTGTGCCAGTCAATAAATACCGGCACCTGTTCGGTTGAAATTGCCACCGTTGGGGTAAAACCCAATATTAAACTGCACGCCAGGGTTTCGTTAATTTGTCCCATCCCCGTACAGGTATCATTTACACTAAATCCATTTATATCCTTGTGTCTGCGCACTGCAATAATCTTAACTGGTCCTGTTGCAGAAATCTTGACTGTTTCGGATTTTTTTTGTCCGACAACAACATCTGCCCAGTTAATCATATCTGGGTTGATATTCAGTTCAATTGGCACCCGATCAGTTTTTGCGTTTTGTGTTTTTTCATCGTGTTCATCATCACCACTCAGCAGCAGTGTTAACAGTATCAGCACCACAACAAATGCCGCCGCCAGCAACAACCACTGCACCCGCTTAGGTGTATTTTGTCGCAATTCTGAAAATTGTTGTCTAAAATTACTCATCCCCTGAACCCATTAAATTATTGCATACGAACGACATTGCAACTTGTGCCACTGAATTTTAACAGTTTATCACACAGTGTTTGCGCTGTGTCTATGTCTGCCAATGGCCCAATGCGCAGGCGATATTGACGTGCCGTGCTTGAATCCGCCCCCAGTTCGCCAACACCCTGTTCGTCGACTGCGAAAAAGACCATATTCTTGTATGGTGTCAATAATCCCTGGCCGTCTTCGCCACTGAACTTGGCCAATAACATTGTCCAATAATCGTCCAGTGCCTTGACCGATGTGTCTGATTTTAATTCGACCGCCACACCGATTTGATTGCTAGAAATCAGTGGGATATTTGTCTGTGGCAAATATGCCCCCGCTGTATTACGCTGTGTTGGCAACATATTTACAACACTTCCTGATGAACGTGGCATTGCCTGGGGGGCTGTAAATCCGGCCGGCATATAATAACCCGCCCCTGTGTTTTGATTAACCGTCTGGCTATTTCCAACAAACACAGGCGTTCCTGTATATGGTGCGCCCATACTCATTGCGGCCATACTGTCTGTGTATGCAATATTGCTTAACGATTGCCCCGACAGCATACTTTGCGCAACATTTGCTTCGGCCAATGCCATAACAGACGCCGTATCAGCGATTAAGAACGGTTTTTCACGTTTTTTGATACACACAATGCGCTGACCACTGCGCAGAACCATATCGCCGACCGCCTCAATAATCAACAGACGTCCATCTTCCCCGTCTGTGCGGAATCCCACGGGGGATTCACCACCTTCGACCAACAGTGACACAACTGGTCTTTGTGTCATTGCAATAACCTTGTCGCCAAAATCGATATATGTGAATATACGATCACGCCATACACGTTCTGGTGCAATTACATAGTCGTCTGGATTTGGAACGAAAATATCTAAATCGAAACGAAATTCAGACGGGTCAATCTTCATAGATTTAATCCATCCGTAATCTTCGCCATCAACACCGACGGTATTTGTTGCGGTGGTATTTGACTGGGCTTTTTTGAATATAGAACTGGCCCCACCGGTTGGTGTAGTGGCTGCGCCTGTCATTGGTAATACGCCATTCCCGTCCAGAACAATATCAACCTGTGAATATGTGATTTCGCTGGAATTGGATGGTTCACTGCGCAAATAGAAAATATACTTGTTCCCAGATTTTCCTGTCACAATCATATTTGTGTCCGACCCCTGGTTTGACCCAACTGGCGAAATAAACATTGTTTGTCCACCCTGGGCGGCATCTATATCAAACAGGCCTTGATTTCCAATCATTGCATCTGCAATTTGTTCGCCATTTGGCAACGTCACCATTGTCACCATACCGTTGCGCAATTTGATTGGCAACACACTGCCTGCGGACCACGCCAATTGGGCATATCCCGGCTTAATACTGCCACTGGCCATATTTGCGGTTGGATTGTCCCAGGCCTCTTGCACGCCGTATTCCGTTATTGCCGAATTTACTGCCGAATAGGCGGGCAACGTCAACAGTCCCGCCAAACAAAAAACAGACATATTAAATCTAAATGCTTTTATAAAACTCATACCAATCCTTCCTGTTTTCTTTTATTCTGTTTCACGAAATCCCGTATTAAGGGGGTCGCCATTTTCCGGGTCCACTGTGTATTCTGTCACACGCAGTCCCAACGGGTTTTTAATTCGGTCGGCCCACTTAATCTGTGTTTCGGGTTCGTCTTCAAGTCTTAACTTGATTGTATAATCTTTTATGATTGTATGTCCAGTATTATCAGTGCAGAAATAGCGAAATTTTACCTGATACATATCTTCGGACGCCAAATATAACGGCGCCCCGTCAAAAATAACTGGGCATCTAAATTCAAAATCAGGCATTCCTGCCATCATTGCGATGAACATATCAGTATTTGCGAAATCGCCGTAAACCGTATCAGACGACATTATACGCACAGCGCCGTCGTCGCTGTTCCATTTTTTATGCATTGCCTGGGCATTTGTATAAACTTCGTTTCTGTTGCGGATATATTCACGCACAAACGCCTTTTTATATCTGTCCAGATTTTCACTCTTAGGCTGCATTTCAACCAAGCGAATATCCTGGTCGTCCCGCACGGTTGTTGTCAGAAAGAAAACTTGTGGACGATTCAGCGGGAACATATTTGTTAGCGTTATCACCAACGCCCCCAGCACCACCACAGCGGTCGCCAACACAAAAGTCATTATTCTTGATATTAAAATTGGCGGTTTTACACGGTTTTGCACAATATATCTCCCCCTTGATTAAAGTGATTGTAGCCAAAAAATGTGAACCTTTGCAAGAAAAAAACTAATAACAAATGACAATCTGTAAAAGTTATCTGAAAATGTTGTGTTGTTGTGGTGTGCGAAATTAAAAATCTTCTTGCACGGCAAACCAAAAAATATTATAATATTTCCACTTGATTTTTTATATTAGTGTGCTATTCTGTCGCAGACTATTATGGTGGTGTGCGGCACATCGACGGGTATCAAGTATGGACACACAGGGGCATAGTTCAACGGTAGAATATCGGTCTCCAAAACCGCGGATGAGGGTTCGATTCCTTCTGCCCCTGCCAAAATAGTTAGGGTTAAATTACGTAATTTAGGCAGTTTTTTATGAAAAAAATACTGGATTTTTTTAAGTCTGTTCGCAGTGAATGGTTCAAGATTGTTTGGCCATCACGTGACAGTGTTGTGCGTGCGACCATAATGATATTAGTGTTTTCTGGGTTGGCGGCGCTGTTCTTTTTTGTTGTTGACAGTGTTTTAAATGCAATTGTTGGGTGGATATTCTAAATTCAGGCAAAGGAAGCAAAGATGGAAGAAAAGATGCAGTGGTTTGTTGTTAATGTTCATACCGGGTGCGAAGACAAGGTTGCACGTGGTTTGCGTGAACAGATTGACAAGCGTCGTTTGAATGCCTTGTTTGGCGAAATTATGGTTCCAACCCATGAAGTGATGGAGACTAAGGGTGGCAAACGTGTCAAGGCAGAACGTAAGTTTTTTCCAGGCTACATCGTCGTTCAAATGGTTATGAATAATGAAACGTTCACATTGGTTCGTCAGATTCCCCAGGTTGTAATGTTCCTGGGTGCACGTAATAAACCGATTGCAGTATCCGAGGCCGAAGCCTATCGTCTGATGAAGCAGGTCGAAGAAGGTGCGGTTGCTGCCGAAGATGCTGAATACGAAGTTGGTCAGGAAGTACACGTTGTTGATGGTCCTTTTACTGGTTTTAACGGCGTTGCGACCGAAGTTGACAATGTAAAACAGAAAATGACGGTGACTGTTCTGGTGTTTGGTCGTGAAACCAGTATGGAACTGGAATTTGATCAGGTTGAAAAAGTTTAAGTGCATCACCCGGCGACGGGTGGTGTGCAACTGTGGTAGATACGCCATATCGAACCACAGCACAACAGACGCAATGGTGCGTCATAAATAGAGGTGAAAAATGGCAAAGAAAGAAGTCAAGGGATTGGTCAAATTGGTCGTCCCAGCAAAGCAGGCTAATCCTGCGCCACCAATTGGTCCGGCGTTGGGTGCTGCTGGTGTAAATATTGCAGAATTCTGCAAACAGTTTAATGACAAAACATCTGATAAAGAACCAGGAATGCCAATTCCTTGTATTATCACTGTTTATACAGACCGCAGTTTCGAATTTATTATGAAATTGCCACCTGTGTCATACTACATTAAAAAAGCATTGAAACTGAAAATCGGTTCTCATAAGCCAGGCCGTGATTTTGTTGGCACATTAAGCCAGGCCCAGGTCAAAGAAATCGCCGAAGCGAAAATGCCAGACTTGAATTGCTCTACCATTGAATCTGCGATGAAGATTGTTGCGGGTCAGTGCCGTTCTATGGGCGTAAAGGTGGAGGAATAAGATTATGAAACTGACAAAAAAACAACAGACTTGGAAAAACTTGGATTCAGACAAAGTGTATTCTTTGGCTGATGCAATCGAAGTATTGCGTGAATACGCATCCAAGAAATTTGATGAAACATTGGAAATCGCAATCCGTTTAGGGATTGACGTTACCAAGGCTGACCAGAATATTCGTGGTATGTTGTCTTTGCCAAACGGCACTGGTAAAACTGTCCGTGTTGCGGTGTTCACTGCAAATTCTCAGGACGAAGCCAAGAAAGCGGGTGCAGACGTTGTTGGTGCCGAAGAACTGATTGAATCAGTTGCTGCTGGCAATATCAACTTTGACCGTGTTATTGCAACACCAGATATGATGCCAAAAATGTCAAAGATTGCACGTGTCTTAGGTCCCAAGGGTTTGATGCCGAATCCAAAATTAGGAACGGTCACAAACAATGTTGCCGACGCAGTTGCGACTGCCAAGGCGGGTCAGATTGAATACCGTGCAGAAAAGAAGGGTATCATCCACGCAGGTATTGGTAAAATGTCATTTACAACTGAAAAATTGGTTGAAAATGCAAATGCCTTGATTGACCAGTTGAAAAAGGTTAAACCTGCATCATCCAAGGGTCAATATATCTTGGGTATTTCCGTTGCGACAACCCAGGGCCCAGGTTTGAAAGTTGATGCAAAATAATTAAATGCGATGGTGGGCGACCACCGTCGCATAAACAGATTTCTGTCCAAGACTGATGGTGTGGCAACACTTAATCTCCATCATAGACAAAGAAAAATTCTTTGGGGCAGGAACAAAGCCCCATCCCGGGGCAACCCGGATGGAAAGTTAACAAAAACAGAAGCTTGAAGGAAAAATAGATGAGACGCGAAGAAAAATCAGATTTGATTTCAGCGTTACAGTCGTCCCTGAAAGAAGCGAACGGTGTTTTCGTTATTGAAAACCACGGCTTGACAGTAAGTGAATTTGAAACCTTGCGCAATGAATTGCGTCCATTGGTTTCTGTATTCAAGGTCGTTAAAAACCGTTTGATGAAATTGGCGTTAAAAGACACTGATTTCGAACCTGTATCTGATATGTTGAAACGCCCAACAGCGGTTGCGGTTGCGACTGACGGTTTGGCGGTCACCAAAGTATTGGCAAAATTTGCTGGCGAACACCCAAATTTGACAATTGTTGGTGGTAAAATGGATGCAGACGTTTTGGATTGTGACGGCGTTATGCAATTATCCAAGCTTCCTTCGCTGTTGGAAATCCGTGGCACAATCGCACGCATTTTGGTCGAACCGGCGTCACGTTTGGCACGTGTTTCAGCAGAGTATGGAAAAAAAGAACAATAAACTCAGAATACGTTATTCTGATATAAAACAAAAATTAGAGGTAAAAAAATGGCAGACATTCAGAAATTAGTTGAAGAATTGTCAAAATTGACCGTTTTGGAAGCAGTTGAACTGTCCAAAGCATTAGAAGAAACTTGGGGCGTTAGTGCTGCTGCTGCTGTTGCAGTTGCTGCTGGTCCTGTTGCGGCTGCTGCCGAAGAAAAGTCTGAATTTGACGTTATCTTGGCTGAAATTGGCGCAAACAAATTGGCGGTTATCAAGGCTGTAAAAGAAGCGACAGGCTTAGGCTTGGGCGAAGCAAAAGCATTGGTAGAATCTGCACCAAAGGCAATCAAAGAAGGCTTGGCAAAAGACGAAGCCGAAAAATTGAAGGCCGCTTTGGAAGCAGCTGGTGCCAAGGTTGAAATGAAATAATTTCATTCAATCTGAACCCCAGATGGTTCAAAGAAAATCCGCTGTCTGAAAAAGACAGCAAAACGCCGCCCGTGTGGGATGAAAATCCCATACGGGCACAAAGGCGTAAAAGACGAAAGTCAACACACACAAGACAAAAGCAGGGCAAAAAGGAGTTTGTTAAATAAATTGTGGCACGATAATTGAGTAAGCGTTATTTGGTTATCTGGCATCTTTGATGAAAAATATTCACAATTTGTTTAAGAATTTTCTTTTTGCCCTGCAATGTTTGCAAAACGCACAGAAAAAAAGGATTAAAACCGATGGCAGTTATCCAGAAACTTAGAAAATCTTTTGGAAAAAGTTTTTTGCAAACTCCGCTTCCTGATTTAGTTGAAATTCAATATGATTCCTACAAGGATTTCTTGCAGGCAGATGTTGAACCCCAAAATCGTAAAAACAAGGGGTTGCAGAATGTATTCTCTTCTATGTTCCCAATCAAAGACTATGCCGGCGTTGCCGATTTGGAATTTGTGGAATATACATTGGACAAACCTGTCTATAATGTAAAAGAGTGTATGCTGCGCAATATGACATATTCCAGCAAGTTGAAACTGAAGCTGAGATTGATTTTATGGGATGTCGCAGAAGATGGTAAAAAGACCCTGCGTGACATCAAGGAACAAGAAATATTTATGGGCGAAGTGCCACTGATGACTGAACGTGGCAGTTTTATCGCATCGGGTGTTGAACGTGTTATCGTATCCCAGATGCATCGTGCCCAGGGTGTTGTGTTTGCAACAACCAAAGAATCCAAGGTTGCGGGTCATCCAATCAC
>JAFURS010000021.1 GCA_017471805.1 Alphaproteobacteria bacterium | reverse complement strand
ATTCGTTTCGCTACCATATTCATTGGCCCAGCGCACAACACGATTAACCAATTCCGATACCGGCAAAGAACCAATAAATTCCTTGGCCCACCATTCCAGTTTATCTGTATTAAACAGCGCACTGCTGGTTGGAATTTTTTTGATACGCAATGGATAATTCCAAATTGTTGTATCAGCCTTTTTGTTTTTTTCTTCCTCAAATCCAGACGCAACAATATTGTATAAATAGTTCAAAACCGCCTCAACTGGCCAACCTGCCGTTAAATAATGCATCGTATTAGCCTCTGGATCTGTGCGTTTAGACAACTTTCGCGAATTTCCCGTTTGTTCATCTAACTTATTAATTGTTGCAACATGAACATATTCCGGGTTTTGCCACCCCATCATACGGAACAGTTGCAAATGCAAATTTAATGAAGACAACCATTCTTCACCGCGCTGAACCAATGTTGTCCGCATAAAGTGGTCATCACACAAATGTGCAAAATGGTAAGTTGGCAAACCATCATTTGATTTAATCAAAACAATATCTTCTTCATTTTCTGGGAACGCCAAACGTCCACGAACCTTATCATTATAAAATATTTTATTTTCTTTATTGCCCATTGAATATAAACGAACCGACGGCACCAAACCGTTATCCAGATTCGCAATAATTTCTTCTTCACTTAAATCCCGATCGCGCGCCCATTCACCATAGATACCCGTTGCCCAACCTGCTGCCTTTTGTTTGTTACGAATATCTTCCATTTCTTCTGCCGTCAAGAAACAGGGATATGCCAACCCACGTTCCAGCAATTCCGCAACAACGCTATGATAAACATCCTTGCGTTCAGACTGATAATACGAACCATATTCACCACCATATGTTGGTCCTTCATCTGGTTGCAACCCGAAACTATCTGCACACTTTAAAATAACATCAACCGCGCCCTGCACTTCACGTTTTGTATCAGTATCTTCGATTCGCAACATAAACACACCATCTGATTGTTGCGCTAATTTTTTTGCAATCATCATTTGATACAGTGTACCCAAATGCATAAAACCAGTCGGACTGGGAGCAACACGCGTCACCATTGCGCCATCTGGCAAATTACGTTGTGGGAATTTTTCTTCCAGTTCTGCGATTGTATATTTCGGCGCACCGCCCAACACACGGGCAATTAAATCTTTTGATAAACCGTTTCTCATCTATATATTCCTTGTATTTTAACAAAGTCAATTCTATACTAAAACTATGGAAAAACAAGAAATAAGAACATTTGGTCGCCGTCACGGCAAAAAATTATCAAGCCGCCAAAATTGGCTAATTGAAAACGTATTGCCAACCTTAAAACCGACAACGGGCGACATTTTAGAAATCGGATTTGGCGCAGGCGAACACGTGCGTGACCTGGCACGAACGAACCCCGGCAAAATAATAATTGGTGCCGAACCCTTTATGAATGGGGTTGCATCCCTGCTGTCTGCAATAACCGACGAAAAATCAAACCAGGTTCTGGACGAATATACAGGCATTCGCATTTGGGCAGACGACGTGCGTGATTTTCTTCGCAAAACCGATTCGAAATTTTCGCAAATATGGATTTTACACCCCGACCCATGGCCCAAGGCTCGCCACGAAAAACGACGTTTATTATCTGCTGAATTTTTGAATACACTATCAAAACATCTGGCCAACGACGGTGAAATTATAATTGGCACCGACCATTGGGAATACTTTGATTGGATATTGGAACAAATTCGGGACACCGACCTAAGTGCGACACTTGCCGATTTTGAAATAATTCAAACCCGCTATCAGCATAAAAACAAAGCCGGCACCGAATCGCCAAAATATCTAATTCTTAGACATTAAAAAAGAAACGCATTTTATCTATTAAATTTGGTTGCATACGTTGCACCAGGCGCACAGTTGGTTCAATACAATTCAAACTGGGTCCATATACAAAATGCAAATCAAAATTATTTTCTGGTCGCCACGCATCAAGCATTGCGTAAATTTTTCCCACAAAATCTTTTTTCTGTGCATCTTTTGGCCCCAAAACCAATACCAATGCCGACGCCCTAATTTTTCTTAGATTCTGATATAACCCATCCCAATCGAACGGCCCTAAATCATAGATATTAACACCTATTGCCAAATCTTTATCAAAGAACAAATCATCACGCACCACATACGTCTGTTCGACTAAATCATCCAGCAATTTATACGGCACAAAGACCTGCGCCCCACTTGCCCCCTGCTTTAACGTGCTGTTTATTTTTACCGTCAAATCAGAAATATTTTTTTCAGTAATTTTTCTATCATTAACAAAGAACCGAGCCATCATTTTAACAGGATGTTTTTCTAACCACGGCCACATCACGTGAACATACTCTGGCGCCACAGACACCAACGTCACATTTTTATTCACAATCTTGTCTGCGACCAGTGCCAAATCAGCATTTTCGATATCATTTCTGCACCACATTGCCGCCAATTCTGAAAAAAATTTATCTGAATTTTTGTCTATCATAATACTTTTTACTTTATCACAAATATGATACAATTAAAATCATAATGAAAAACAAACTAGACAATATTTTACTATCTATTTTATGGTTGCTTGCTACAACATTGGCGGCGTGTTTTTGGTTTAACACAAAATATGGATTTAATATATTTTCATCTGCCCACTGGCAACATTTGGCCTATATGCAGGCGGCCCAGAACCCTGTAAAACCTGAATTTTATATCTCTGTGGTAATATGCGTCATCATTATGATGGTTGGACTGCACGTATTATTGCGTCCACGCCCCCGGAAACAAAATACCAAACAAA
Source organism: Alphaproteobacteria bacterium (assembly GCA_017471805.1). GTDB lineage: Bacteria > Pseudomonadota > Alphaproteobacteria > Rs-D84 > Rs-D84 > Enterousia. The sequence goes on along the minus strand of JAFURS010000021.1, from coordinate 8,086 downwards.
CAATACACCCCGCATCACAACCATTACATACCCCACTGCAACCAAACCGGGTGCCGGAACCTGCATTCACACAACCAAAACAAGTGCCAGACACAACTGTAAAAAACGAAACTAATATGCCCGTAAATAACGGCCCTGAATTATCACGTCCACCACGCTTGAACATAATCACCGCCCCTGCCTTGCAACGTCCAATACCAACGCCTGCCGTTCAACAACCACAACCAACGATTGCACAACCCACACTTTCTGCCCCCCCACAACCCGAGTGGCCCGAAATCACCCAGATATTCGAATCGGCTGGCTATGTGATAAAGCCTGCACCACGCATTGGCAACTTGCAAACAACCCTATTTGCAATTGGCACAAATGAAACCCTGTGGGTTGGTGCTGTTGGCGTCCCAACGACCAGCCTGCAAACATCCATCGACGCATTAACCGACATATTTCACGACACACTGGATGACATAGAAATAAACGTCCACGGCTTTGTTATTTCTGCGCCTGACGCTGGCAATGGCACAATATTAACATTTGAAACACCATCTGATTTACGTGCCTATATGTCACAACACCCGAACCCACCAATTCCCGACAATGACGAAGGAAACTTTGATGCATTTTCGGCCTATATATCAACCGTAATTGAATACATCAGTAAAATTTAATCAGGGGACCCGCAATGCAGTTAACAAAAAGTGCCGCAGAAAAAATTTTATCTGATATGGGTATGTCTGATATGCCCATTACCGAGATTCACCCCACCCCACACCCAATTTCCCCCGATTGGTTTAGTCAATATAAAAAACTGTGTCACGAATTTATTACCACCCTAACCGATTCAGTTGAAACATTGGCGTTTATGAATTTAACCCAAGACGAATTTATGAATCTTATTATGGGACACAGCATCCCCCAGAACATATCACTTCGTTTCAGAACACCATTGGTATGGGGTGGCAAACTTGAAATTGACAATCTGTTTATGTGTTGGACATTCCCGCACAGTCACAATCTGGACCGTTTTATAATTGGCCAATCGGATTCCCAATCTGTATGGTTGCCCGACCCTGCTAAAAAGATATACCTGCCTGCGCATACTGCGGGTGGTGGCGATGGTGGCAACGCAACCGAAGACCGTCTGGCACAAATGGGCGCACAAATCGCCAGTGGGCGTGACTAATAAAAGCAAAGGCATTTAACAATGACGTGTTCTGAATTTATATCATTTATAAAATCCCGTGGTGCGACATTAGCCCCACCGGCAACCCCCAACAAAATCACACTTACAAACACATCATTACAACAGCGTCGTCGTGCAATGTTGCCCGCATTTATTAGCGAACTATACACCCAAACCGGTGGCATTAACCTGGGCAACGGTTATATATTTGGCCCCGACAAAATCCCCCAGGGACTACACTTTCCAGTCCCCAGCATATTACAGATAAACGACGAACTAACAAACATTCCCCAAACAATCGGCAAGACAATATTTGGTCGCAACGACCTGTTTTGGTTTTGTTTTGATGCATTTGGCGTATGCTATATGCTTGACAACCTGACATTAAAACCACTTCGTCGCTATGACGATCCCTATCGTGCGCTTTCTGATTGTTTAATTGCAGGCAAATTCTAGAAGTAAAACTATGAAAAAAATATCAGTATCTCTTTCTGGTCATCAAACCAGCATAACACTTGAACCTGAATTTATTGACGCACTTGGCGCCCTTGCCACCCGTTATGGCAAACCAGTTGCCGCAATAATAAGTGAAATTGACGAAAAACGTTCCCCTGACACCAATCTGTCATCGGCGGTTCGTGTTTGGATATTACAAGAAATGATACAGCGAATTTCCCAGAATTAAAAACCGCCTATACGGCGGTTTTCTTGTTATTCATCAGATTTTTGCGAACACAAAATCCCTGCTATTGACACCAACAAAATAATTATCATCCACCCATTCAAACCAATAACTCTGTATGGTGTTTTATGCGCCCCCCAAACATACCCATCCAAAACACCAGACTGTCCAATCCCCAGTCCTGAAATCAAACTACCATCTGCACCGACAAAGGCACTTATCCCGGAATAATTCGCACGCACAATCGGCAGCCCCGATTCGATTGCATACCGTCGCACCATATCCAGATGCTGAAATGTTCCCGGTGTCCGCCCGAACCAATTATCATTGGTAATATTAACAATCGCATTAACACCATCTGCCGATTTTTTTAACAAAGAATCCGAAAAAATTACTTCATAACAAATCGCAGGCGCAAAGGCAAAATCCCCCACCCTGATTACATCTGGGCCTTGACCTGCCGCCAAATCCACCGGTGCTGGCATAAAGCCCAATGGCCTGTATTCACCAAATGGCACCAAATGAGATTTACTATAAATATTTTTTATATTTCCCATTTCATCTGCAACAACCAACGAATTAAATAATTTACCGGCATCAAAACTCATTGCACCAATTATTATCGGGCGTCCTAACACACGTGCAAATTCAATATCATCATCTGGCATAACAACGAACGGATATGTTGTTTCTGGGAAAATAATAATATCCGCATTTCCCGGCAATGTTGCCAACCCAAATAACTCCCCCAGGTTTTTTTCTGCCTGTTCCAGTGCCTGCTCACGACTATGCGTGGCCTTTTGTGATTGTGATTGCCCCGGTTGCACAATACGAATCATCGGCGCAGGATTATCAGCCCCCAAATCACTGTATTGCATATTTTTATACCCAATCATTCCGCCACACACCCACACAATCAGCACAACGACCATCCCCCGCCACACGGCACGTTGCCTTGGGCTTCGTAAAAATTCAACAATCATTGCAATCGTCAGAACTAATATAAAACTTAATCCCAACATTCCCCACACTGCCCCAGAATTAGCAATCATCGGATACGGCATTAAAATATTTGCAATTGGATTCCACGGAAATCCTGTAAAAATCCACTCTCGTCCCCATAAAACCAATGTCCATACCACGGCAAACATCAACACACGACGAATCGGTTGGTTATATTTTTTCACGGCAACCGCAACAAACGGCCACGAAAAAATCAACGCCCCAGCTATCGCCAAACCAATCAAGCCCGGAATTGTCCATATTGCAAACTGACGGGTTAATTCTGGCACAACATATATCGAATGCAACACCCACCAAAACATAGCAACCGCATACATTGCCCCAAACGGTGCAACCCGCAACAAGGCTTTCCAAAAACCACCAATATTTTTATTTTTGACTGTCAACCAATACGCCCCACCAACACCCAAAATTGTCCACCACCACTGATAAAAAGGCGCAAACCCAAACGCCGCAACCCCACCAAACAGTGCGTATAGCGCATATTGCCAAAAACTATTTTCACGAATTTTTATACTTTTTATCCACGACACAAAACGCCCACCCGGGCAACATTCCACACAATCACAAACATTTGCATCATCGTCCCCATATGGATTTTTAATCCCTAACTTTTTTAATACCTTTACTTCGTTCATTTCCATAATTTTCGCCTGTGCATCTGTAATATGGTCATAGCCTAACAAATGAAACACACCGTGCACGACCATATGCGCCGTATGATTTTCAAATGTTTTCCCCTCTTCCTTGGCCTGACGCAAAACAGTATCCAGTGAAATATAAATATCCCCCAACAAAACATCGTCTTCCAATTCAAAGGACAAAACATTTGTTGGCTTGTCAATTCCACGATATGTATTATTTATAGATTGAATTTCATCATCATCGACCAAAACAATCGACACCTCAGAATCCTTGTATACGCCAGAAACCACGGCATTGACGATTTTTTCAAAATCTATTTTATACTTGTTCCACCGTTTATCGTGAACATCAACAAAGACTTTCATAACACCACCTATGCTAAATCATTTCCTGTATTTTCCACCACCCGTCCGTATAGCAACGCATCCCCCCGTGACGCTGTTCTATTTTGACGCAACTGTTTAATACGTTTATCTGCCACATTAAAGGCAACTTTCGCATTTTTTCCAATTTTTTTATCACAGCGTTGGATGGCCTTTTTATACATCTCTATTCTTTTTGTTCCCAATCCGCCTGTATTTGCGTTTTCCAATGCAGTTTGATAATTTTTCTTGGCCAACGTATAGTTTTCTTTTGCCTCGACCGTTTTGCCTTGCTCTTCATATATTTTCGCCATTTCTTCACGGGCGACCCCTGCATTAAAGTAAGACGAAGCCTTAATCGCATAATCCATCAGCATTTCACGATTTTGGTTCATACGCTTATTTCCTGCCTTAACCGTCGCCAGGCATTTTTCATAATATGAAATCGACTTTTTCTTATCCCCCTGCTTTTTATATGCCAACGCCAGACTACTATACGCCTCCATATTATCTGCATCTTTTTCAATTGCCTGTTGATACAATTTAATTGCCTGCTCTAAATTTCCTTTTTTGTATTCCTTATTTCCGTCTAACAACAATCCCATAGACTCTGATATCTGTGTTGCCTGCGCCACATTTTCATCCAGGCCTTGAACTGGCAACACACGCATCACTGGGACCTGACCTGACAATTGCGCCAGTGCTGTTTTTCCATCTTTTAATTTTGCTATAACATCACCTGTTTTTTGTCTACGCTCTATCGACAAAACATATTCAATCGTCTTTGAATCACAAATAAAATGACCTTTTCGCACCAACGTTGTTGGGGCAACCTCATAGAAATTATCTATATCTGCATCCAAAATATCTTGCAAGGTTATAAATCCTGCCGCCAACATCCCACAGACCCAACGCCTTTTGGGTGTTCCGCCATAATTTTCATAATTTGGCGTAATAAACGCATCTGCAATTTGTTGTGGTGTCTTGGCATTTTGCAAATTTTTACAAATTTCATCTATATGCCCTGGCAATTGGTATCCTGCGATACATATCCCATAAAACTCATTCAGTGTAATGGGCCGCTTCATATTATTTTTTATTTTCGAATAAACATGATCGATTAAAAACTGTTGTGCATCTTCTATATCTTCATCCATCCCAGAAGACTTTTTTGGTTTATGCGGTTTAAACCCCTTTCTTCTATTATATTCAGAATCTTCATAATCACGAATCGTCATACGTCCATTTTTATCCCGTGACCAGGTCATACCAAAACCACGTGTCCAGACATTTTCACCAAACTGAACTTTTGGTTCTACCCTGTGTGTTTCTGTATAAACCAACGGGATACACAAAATATTTTCCTGTTCGATACATTGGTTTATAAAATCCGGGGACGCAGGATCCAACATAACCACTTGATTTTGTTTTTCTGGCGTTTTATCTATTTTTTCTTTTTTGTCTTCTTTGGCATCATCACGGGTTGTATCATACGCAATTTTTCCGCCAGTTATTACCCCCACCATCATTGCCGCATAGACAAGATACGCCACCAATGTTGGGTTATCTTTTATTGCGTTTGATATTTTTGCATAATATTTACTCAACTCATCTTTACCAGGCTTTTTTGTTTTTTTATTCCGAAGCCCCTTTTCCACCCCACGCAACACAGGATTATCAACCAAGATTGTATTCATTGCCCGCACCAAATATTCGGTTGTAATTAACAATCCTTGTCCAGACAACTTTGTCAATTTTCCTAATACTTCGGCCGGCCAAACAAAATAATCTGTCCAATCCCAGTCTGCCACCTTCCACAAATGCACATTATTTGGCACGTTAATCTTTCCCACGCCTTTATTTATATCACTAATCTGATCTGCCAACCAACGTCCTGCATCACCAAACTTTTCAACATTTGTTTTTTTCTTTGCCATTTTATTTCCTCCCCAGACCAGATTTCTTTGCAATTTTCGAGCGTTTTCGTGCATACGCAGGTGCCACAAACGGATAGTCATCTGGCAACCCCCACTTTTCACGATACTGTTGCGGTGTCAAATTAAATCTGCGCTTAACATAACGTCGCAACATCACGTGCCAGGTTCCATCTTCCAGACATTGAATTTTATCCGGCTGCACAGAATCTTCGATTTGCTGAGGTGTCACAGACGTTCCCCGCAAAATTTCACGGGCATTTTTCACCGCCTCTTCCATTGTCAACTTTGGATTTGCGGCGATTGCGGCCGCCGCCAGATTCGCAACGGCTAATGTAAATTCAGAATTTTTATTTACCAACTTGCGCTTTCCTTTATATTTTAATAGAATTATTATATCACAAATAAAGACTAAATAAAAGCCAAGTAAAATGACACGACCACTTGCTGATTTAATGCGTCCCAACACGATTGACGACGTTGTTGGTCAAACAAACCTGTTGGGTGAAAACGGGCTTGTCCGTCGTATGGTTGAAAACCAGAAATTATCAAATTTAATTTTATGGGGTCCCCCTGGTTGTGGCAAAACAACCATTGCCCGTGCCTTGGCAAATTCTGTTGATATGGACTTTGTTCCGATGTCGGCTGTATTTTCTGACACGGCCGATATTAAAAAGACAATGGATGCGGCCCGTATGAATCACGACCTGGGTCGCAACACATTATTATTTATTGACGAAATTCATCGTTTTAACAAAACACAACAGGACACGCTTCTGCCCTATCTCGAAGATGGCACTGTCACATTTATTGGTGCCACGACCGAAAACCCCAGTTTTAATTTGAACAACGCATTGCTATCACGTTGCCACGTTGGTGTTTTGCAACCATTGGACAGTTCTGATTTATTAACACTGATGTCCCGTGCCGAAGAATTTTGTGAAAAAAAATTACCACTGGACGATGCGGCCCGCATCCACCTGGCCCAGATGGCTGACGGCGACGCCCGTTTTTTACTAAATACCGTTGAATATTTGTTTAACGCAAATTTCAACGACCCCCTAACCCCTGACACACTTGTTGGTGTTGTTCAAAAGCGTTCCCCGTTATCTGACAAACACGGCGACGAACACTATAATTTAATATCTGCGGTCCACAAATCCCTGCGTGCCAGTGACACTGATGCGGCACTTTATTGGACCGCCCGTATGATGACCAGTGGCCAAGACCCAATGTATATATTTCGTCGTCTGACCCGCTTTGCCGTCGAAGACATCGGCCTGGCGGATCCGAACGCACTGCAAATTGCGATTGCCGCCTGGTCTGCATACGAACGCCTGGGCAGCCCCGAAGGCGACCTTGCCCTAACCCAACTGGTAATTTACTTAGGAACTGCCCCAAAAAGCATTGGAAATTATCGTGCGCAAAAGGCTGCATACGCTGCCGCCCGTGCCACAGGCAGTTTAATGCCCCCAAAAAATATTTTGAATGCCCCAACCAAGATGATGAAAAACCTGGGCTATAACGCAGGATATATTTATGACCCCGACACAGAAAACGGATTTTCCGGTCAAAATTGTTTTCCAGAATCTATGGGGCGGCAAAAATTCTACCAACCGGTTGAACGTGGTTTTGAACGTGAAATAAAAAAACGTCTTGAATACTGGGATACCCTGCGTCAAAAAATAAACGCCCCTAAAACATCTTCTACGGAATAATCTATACCACCAGTCAACAGGAAACAAAAACCGCCAAGGCATCTATACATTAAAAACAGAATAAAAAACCAAAGGAAAAACTTATGACAGTCACAGACTTATTTAGTGCCATCATCAACGCCCACCAGATTAAAAGATGGCCAAACGAATATCGTATATATTCAAAAACAAACATTGCATATATTTATTGCGACAAACTGGGCAACCCGACGCACTATATTTATCACACAAACGGTGTTCCAAACAAATTAAGTGCCGACGAATCGAAAATCATATCAACCCTGCTGGGCGAACGTTATGCCCTGTTATGCCAAAATGCATCTAGTGCAAAAACAAAATAGTTCTGCACCAAATCGAACAAGAATTGAAATAAGATAAAAATAAAAAAATCCCAAACCGGGATTTTTTTATTTGTCTTTCCTCATCTATTATTGGATACCGACTCGGAACTCGTCCCCCCAGGTGGCAACAACCTGGCCACCAATGGTGCATTGAATATCTTCAAATCCGTCTTCGACCTGATTCTTTTTTACAACATT
>JAFURS010000020.1 GCA_017471805.1 Alphaproteobacteria bacterium | reverse complement strand
CAAAGCGGGAATCGTAGTGTACAGACGCTACATGAGATTCCCGATTTGTTTTTAGATGAATTATTATATTTAATTTTTTATTTTTTACATGCGCATTGGCATCAATACATATAACGCATCTGTATTCTTGTCCGTTGAATTAATCTTGGTCGGTGCCAATGGATCCTGCATTTCCATCTGGAACTTTTCACCTTCGACCTGACCCGCGACATCCAACAAGAATTTTACATTAAAGACAACCGTGAATGAACTGTCACCATTATATTCAATGTCTAATTCCTGGGTTGCGGTACCTGCATCTGGACTGGACGCATTAATAACCAATTTATTCATACTGAATGTCAATTGAACAGACTTTGTCTTGTCAACACTGGCAACAGACACCAAGTCAACCGCATTAATAAACTGTTTTCTGTCCAGGATTGCAATCTTGTCATTGCCATTTGGAATCACAACACGATAGTTTGGATATTGCGCATCAACCAACTTGCTGGTCAATGTTGCGGCGCCAACTGTGAAACGTGCCTTGGTATCAGACAATTCAACCATAACATCGTCTACATTTGCATCTTCCAGCAACTTTGACAATTCGCCAATTACACGACGTGGTAAAATCACAGATGGCATTTCTGCACTGCCCGCCGGTGCCGGTATTGCACATAGCGCCAAACGCTGGGCGTCTGTGGCAACCGCCGTCAGTTTCTTTTCACCAGAATCATCTGCGATATGGAAATAAATTCCCCCCAAATGATAACGCACATCATCTGTTGGAATTGCAAATTTCGTCTGATTAATCAAATGTGCCAAGTCACCTGTTGTCATCTGAAACTTGGTCGTCAGATTACTACCCGCCATGGCCGGGAAATTTTCCGCCGGCAATGTTGGCAAACGGAAAACCGCACGCCCACTGGAAACAACCAATTGATCGCCCGACTGCTTAAAAGAAATTTCTGCATCGTCTGGCAATTTACGAACAATATCATACAACATCTGAACAGGCACAGTCACCTTGCCACCCAATGTAATATCAGCAGCAACATGTTCAACCAATTCCAAATCAACATTTGTTGCCGACAAGATTAAATCGTCTGCAACCTCTATCTTAACATTCATCAATATCGGCAGTGTTGCGCGCTTTTCTACGATGGACTGCATATGTCCCAGCGCACGTATCAAGACCTGACGAAATACTGAAAATTCCATAATACGCTCCTGTTTCCTTTATCTGTGTATATGTGTTCCTACACTCTTTTGTCATAACTTTACCAAAAAACAGCGATTCGGTGCAAGACCAAATACATAATAAAAACAAAAAATCAAAAAAAGCCCCCGGCATCGGGGACTTTTTTATTTTACCATTACTTTTTCCAATCTTGCACGCAACTTCTTTATATCATCATACTTTGTAAACTTCCCTTTTTCAGCGATTGAGATATCACCACTTTCTTCAGATACAACCAGTACAACGGCTGACGAAACCTCACTTAACCCCAATGCTGCACGATGACGCGTTCCATATTTCCAATTCAAATTATTTTGCGACAACGGCAAAATCCCACCTGCATACGCAATACGTTCATTTTCAATAATAACTGCCCCGTCATGCAATGGTGTTTTATTAAAGAATATCGTCAACAATAATTCACTGGAAATTCTGGCATCTATTGCAACACCTTTTTTATCAATCGCACTATCGTTCAGCAAATTCGAAAATACAATCAGTGCCCCTGTACGTTTCGCAGACATATATTCAACCGCCGACACAATCGCGTCCAATGCACGCGTATCTTTCGTTTTCACACCGCCACGCTTGAACATACGACGCCATCCTTCAACATTACCCAGCAACGCTACAAATTTTCGCAATTCTGGTTGAAAAACCACAATTAAACTTAACGACAAGAACAATGCTGTATAATGCAAAAACGTCGCCAGCAAATCTAAATGCGCCCACGACAACAGAAAACTAAATACCCACAACGCCCCCAGGCCTAACAAACCACGCACCAATTTTTCAGACTGTGTATTTTTAATAAACGTCGAATAAAACAACCATATACACAAAACTATAACAAAAACCTGAATAAGACTAATCCAACTAAACATATATTCACCTTTTTTTATTTATTTTCTAAAACATCTTTCATCAAATCCTTTACAGGCACCCCCAACCATTCCGGGTCATCACGAAATGTTGGCGCACCGCGATCCATCGCCGTTTCGCACGGATGAACATCTGCCAGCCAATTTTCCAACAAATCGCCCGCAATCAGTCCAACCCCCGCACCTGCAACCAAACCAATGCCGCCCGTAAATGGTGCCAATAACAATCCCAAGCCTGTTGCCGACGCAACCTTGCCTGCAACTGCTGCCCCACTTATCTTAATATTAGGACGCGCCAAACTGCCTGTCAACTCAATTGAATTCACAACATTACCTGTCAACGACAGTTTTAAACCACGAACAGGAACGGTTGTCAAAGACAATTTCATTTCTTCATCACCTAAGTTCAAACTGCCCCCCAGACGAATATTAATCGCATTTGTTTCTATGGCGAACCCATTTTGTGTTTCAAACACACCATCACGCAATTTCGCATTCAATGCCATACACGAAATCTTTATCTGATTATGCTTTTTTTCCGTACGAAACAAATCCTGAATCCCATGACGCAGGGATGTTAAAAAATCCGTACCATACATATATGCCACCAGCGCAGAATGCGCATATCCCGTCCCCACAGAATAAACCTGAACAGGCCCAGTAATCGTCTGCATAACTTCTGACAAATCACGTCCATTTGCCAAAACAAACAAATCAACATTAACAGGCAAATCAGACAAAAATTCTGTTTTTCTGATTTCTTTCAATATTTGTCCAACTTCGACATTTTCTGCCTGCGCTGCAGCACGCAACCACAACCGCCCAGAATCATCTATATCTGCATCAATTCCCAAATCAACACCACCACCGGCAAACACAACATCACCATCAAGGCGCGCAACATTATTTTTCAACTGAAATCGCAAATCAATATTGCGAATATTCATATCACGATAAACAATTAAGTTATCTAACTTGATTCTAATGTTTGCCACACGCCCCAGCATCAAATCACCAAACAATGGTATATCTTTAAAAACATTTAACTTACGTCCTGACTTGTCACGTTTTTTAGCATAAAAATCAGGGAACATTGTAACCAAATTAACCCCAGGCGAATAAATTTGCGCGTTTAATACCGGCTCACTTTTTCCCCAGTCATAATCACCAGACAGCGTAAATTCTGTTCCACGAACCGATATAGATGATTTACGCAAAGAAATCTTTTTATGCTCTAAACCACCTGCAACATTTAATCGTAACGTAGGCACATCGGATAAGTTAATACCAAACATCTTACCAAATATATTTGCATCAGGAACATCCCCCCGAACGATAAAATCAATTGGTAATTTACTGGTTCCTTCTAGTGCCAGGTCCGCAATCAATGCATCACCACCCGTAGACAGCGCAACACGCACAGGATAAATTTTTCGTGTCGAATTATATTCACCCATCGAAATAATAAACGGAATTACATCTGTATCTGGCTTAATCCATCCCGAATATTCACGTTCATTTTTATTTGGCATCAACCGAATATTAAAGCCAGCCAACGAATATTTATCACCCAGAAAATTAATCTTTAAATTCAAAATCTGAACACCACCAAGCCCTGCGTCTTTGAACGGGTATTTTTCGGGTTCTTTAACCACATTTCCCTGTTCTGGAACACTTTCTGTCTGCGCTAATTTTTCAACAGAATATTGGCCAGATGAATTTCGTTCTATATTTATTTCCGCATTATGCACACGCACATTTTGAATAGTTGGCCTGTCACGAAACAAAGAAATCAAATTTAAACGAACGTCTATTTTTTCTGCACTAAATGCATATTTATTTTTTGCCCACGCTGCATTTGCGATTCGCACCTGATTTAATTCTATTCTGGGACGCATTGAAAACTTCCACGACACCGCGCCAT
>JAFURS010000019.1 GCA_017471805.1 Alphaproteobacteria bacterium | reverse complement strand
TTCGTCCAGACCGTCCATAATTAACATTGCCGCTTCGGTCATTTTGGATTCTGTGTATCGATATGCAGCCTGGGGGTCGCCGTCGATATTTCCAAAATTACCCTGACCATTTATCAAGGGATAACGAACCGAAAAATCCTGGGCCAGACGAACCATCGCATCATACACAGATGAATCCCCGTGCGGATGATAATGCCCCAACACGTCACCAACAACCGTTGCGCATTTGCGAAATGCAGCGTTGGGGGCCAACTTCTGGCGCAACATAGAATACAAAATACGACGGTGCACAGGCTTTAACCCGTCACGAACGTCCGGTAATGCACGGGATACAATCGTGCTGACCGCATAGGACAAATAGCGTTCAGACAACGCATCCGATAACTGCTGAGAGTCTATATTTTCAATAATTTCCTTTGCCATAGTAATCTGAATTTATAACATTTGAAAAAAAATAACAACACAAAAAAATCTTGTGAAATATTTTATTTTTATGGTGAAAGACTTGACATTTTAAGGACTTTGATATATATTGTATATACAAACTTTGGTTCCCTGGTGACGGGGCGGGCTGCGGGTAACGGTAATTACAGCAAGTCGGGGCGTTTGTAAAAAAAACGTCTGAATGTACATCGCAAATTGCTTTTTATTGCGGTGAACCAATCAAAAAAACAAATGAACACATATTGCACATAGGACACGTTGTTGTCCGTGCGTGTGACCGTATAACTTGATTGCAAAGGGGTAAAATATGAATTTTAAGTCTGTTATTCCGTTTTTGCTGATGGGAACAACGCTGACACCGGCAGGCACAAGCAACGCCACACAGCCTGAAAGCAAAACTGATAAATCAACCAAAATTTATCATCAACCAGACCAGAATACATTAAATGCCCTGTTCGTCCTGGGGGATACAACCACAATTCACAATGATGTGACGGATGCCTATCTGGACAACAAGGCGGAAAATCTGCGTGATATTTATGTCAGAAATATGCTGGCCGCACAGGCAAAATTAAATCCACTGTTGGGAAAGCGTGGATACAGTGCCGCCGTGCGTCAGGAATTGCCAGGTGCGCCGGTTGGTATGCACTGTGTCTGGGGCCAACACACCCAATTGGCACGGGCATTGGCAGAAACAGGCGACACAATGACAATTATTCCAGATGGCGCCAGAACAGCCTGTGTGCAATTCAAAAGTGAAATGCGCAAAAAATACAAGCCTTGTGAATATACGGACTGTATTAGCGAAGGCGTGTTGTATGAATCACGGTCTGATTTTTTAGATGCACAGAAACGGTTCTTGGTTCGGAATAAGGTTTGGGCAAATGCACCGGATTCTGTTAAGCAAAAAACAGAACAGAAATTTCAACAAAAAAACTTTTGTGCAGATGACTTGAATCCGGGAACTATTTTGATTGTGCCAAGATATCGTGGCAGTAAAAATCTGTTTCACGCAATTATGTATCTGGGGCGTGGATACGTTCAAGATGGTAAATTCGTTGCCGATGCAAATGGACGACACATATACACCGGTCACAACCGTGAAAACATTGGCGATTTGTTCAAGGCATATGATACATCAAATGTTTTTGCCGCCGACATCAAAAATATTGCCAAGGCCGAATACACCAAAGAATTGGAACGTATCAAAGCAATGAGCGACGATGAACTGCGCCGATATTTGGGCGAGCCGGTGATTTATAGTCTGTATCCACGAAAAACATTATTAAATTTGGCAATTGCCAAATACTTTAACAAAGACACAGATAACAATCTGTATTGGTGGGATGCGCCACTGATGGCCCACGCACCACAAAAACAAAGGTAAAAAAATCCCCCAAACGGGGGATTTTTTATTTAATCAGTTTGCCCATTGCAACAGCGGTATCACACATACGGTTTGAAAAACCCCATTCATTGTCATACCACGCAGTCACGTGCGCCAATTTGTCCCCCAGAACCTTGGTCTGGCCAGCGTCAAAGATAGAACTGTGTGCATCGTGCGTAAAGTCAATCGATACCAATGGCAAATCATTATAACCAAATGTTTCAGACTGGGCATCACGCATTGCGTTGTTGATTTCATCGACTGTTGCATTGCGTTCCAGATTTACGACTAATTCAACCACAGAAACATCAGGTGTTGGAACACGGATTGCCATACCGTCTAGTTTGCCCGCCAATTCTGGCAATACCAGTCCGATTGCCTTGGCGGCACCAGTGCTGGTTGGAATCATAGACAGGTTTGCCGCACGGGCACGACGAAAATCTTTGTGATTTTTATCCAACAACTGTTGGTCGCCGGTATATGCGTGAACGGTTGTCATCCAACCAGATACAACACCAAAATTATTATTCAAAACCTGAACCACCGGGGCCAGGCAATTTGTTGTGCAGGACGCATTTGAAACAATCAAATCATCAGATGTTAATGTATCTTGGTTAACACCAAAAACAATCGTTTTATCAGCACCCGCTGATGGTGCGGATACCAATACACGCTTTGCACCGGCGTCCAGATGAACACGTGCCTTGTCCGCAGCGGTAAAGATTCCAGTGCATTCCATAACAATGTCAATGCCCATTTCGCCCCACGGCAGGTCCGCAGGATTGCGTTCCGCCAGGCACTTAATCCGCTGATTGCCGACAATAATATAATCGCCGTCCAGTTTTACATCCATTGGTAAATTACCGTGGACAGAATCATACTTTAACAAATAAGCATTTTGTTCCGCAGGCGCCAAGTCATTTACAGCAACAAATTCAATATCATCACGACCAGATTCCAATGCCGCACGCAATACCAAACGACCAATGCGACCGAAACCGTTAATTGCAACCTTTAATTTTGACATAATTTTTCCTTTCGTTTTTATTGGACGTTTTGAATATTAGCACCTGTTTTTGCAAAAATACAATATTTTATTTACTTTTGGGACTTGTTTACTATAATCACAGGAAAATGAAGCAAAATGCATACATCATCACAGGCGCAACCGCATCAGGCAAATCTGACTTTGCCCACAGACTGGCACAGCATATTGACGGTGTGATTATAAACTGTGACAGTGTTCAGATTTATCGAGGAATTGAAAATATTTCAGCCAGCCCATTTGCAGGCCGTGATGTCACAGATGAAATCGACGGTGTGCCATATCGGCTGTTTTCTATACTGCCATTGAACGAACAAATTTCTGTTGGCGATTACCTGAATCTGGCCAGGGCGGAATACAACAATGCAATCACAACGGGAAAAACGCCAATATTTGTCGGTGGGACGGGATACTATATAAATGCACTGATAAATGGGATTTCCCCAATGCCAGATATTTCAGATAAAAATCGTGAAAAGGCACGAAAAATGGTCGCTGACAATATCGAGGCCGTGCGAAATATGTTGCCAGACGACTTTGCTGCCACAGATCCGCAACGTGTTGCACGTGCGTTGGAAGTATTCTTGGAAACCGGCAGGCATTTAACCGAATATCAAAACGCACCACGTGTTGGCGCAGTTGTTCCAGACGCTAAAAAAATATTAGTATCCTTGGACACCAATATTTTACGTGAACGAATTGCCGCCAGAATACCACAAATGTTGTCCGGGGGCGCACTGGCCGAGGCACAGTTAATCTTGGATTCGGGGTGGGATGAAAATCGGGCCATCGGTGCATCGCAATTGTGCAAATTTATTCGGGGCGAAATTTCAGAATATGACTGTATCCAGAATTGGATTACAAAAACAAATCAGTATGCAAAACGTCAAAGAACCTGGTTTAGGACCCAATTTATGCCCGATTATATATATAATAGCCAAGACACAGATTTTGACACAATCCTTGAAACAATTAAACACGATTCAATCACAGGTTGAATTTACAACACAAAACTATTTTTACTTGATTTTTACCCCCTTTTAAGAAATAATTCAGAGAATTTCAAATAAGAATAATAAAGGGGGGAAAGGTTATGACCCATCAGGCATTATGGAACGCAATCGCTATGTTGGCAAGACGACAGGGACTGACCTGTTCGGGGTTGGCAAAATTAAGCGGATTAGATGCGACAACTTTTAACAAAAGCAAACAATTTTCACCAGATGGGTCGCCACGATGGCCGTCATGCAGCACAATCGCCAAAATCGTGCAAGCAACCAATATTTCTATTATAGATTTTGCAGAAATTGTCGCAACTAATGATGACTAGAATTTATTTACTGACCTGTTTTAATTGTGATAACAGTGTGTAAATATCTAGTTTTGATACACTGGGGCGAATATTCGTCCCGGCGTTCGTGACAAGAAGCGTTCGTTCAATATGCTTTGAAGCGGGAATCCACAGACCAGCAAAGCCCTGCTTGCCATTTGAATATGGCGCCACACAGATTTTTTTCTGGGTATTGTCCCAATAATGGGCCTGGTTGCGGCCACTGAGTGGCGAACCAATTATGCTGTAATAATACCTGTCGCCCGTATGCCAGGCCGTTGTTTCCCACAAATTTAATAAATCGCCCAGATATAGATGATGCCCACCAACATAAAGTCCTGCAACAAAACATCCCTTGACCAGGATATTGCAGTATTCTGGAACAGACAAGATTTCTGATTGGTGTGATAAAAAGAAATCCAGATTATTAAACAAACATTGAATTGCCCCGTTATCTGTGGTCGGTGGCGTGACCGTGACTTTTAACATATTCGTCCCCCTGATTTAGTCCATTAACGCAGGACAAGTTAGGATTTAAATTCACGATACAAAGCACCCGCTTTGTATGATTTATATTGTATCACAGTATTTAGTTGTGTCCAGAAAAAAAATCCCCAATAATGGGGGATTTTTATTCGTTTGTTTCCGATGCACGTTTTAACTTGTCATAAATTTTTACCGGCATCAGGGATTTAAATTGTTCCAATGTCAACATACCTTCGTCATACAGACCATAACCAATAAAAGACGATGTAGCAAAACGTAAATCATAATTTTCAGGTTCGGTCATTGTGAAAATATTGCGCCATAACAATTCAGAACGCTGGTTATAATTTGCCAAGGCAAATATAAACTGTGGCTTTTCAGAACGATTAAATTTTAATTCTGTTTCCCCAGGGATATTTATCAAATACAATTCTCGCATCTGAGAAATCATCAATTCCAAATCATCATAGAAGCCGTTTGTGACAGCGAATTTTTCAATATCTTCTAGGTGCTTTTTTATGCCGGATTTTCCTTCGATTGCAGCGCTGCCGACCTTTACCTCTATCAAGGCAAGTCCAGGTTTATAATTGTGACTGGCACGCATCGCACGTGACCATTTTAATGCAATCGCATCAAATCTGCCACCGTCTGGGTTGCCCTGTTCAGTGTAT
>JAFURS010000018.1 GCA_017471805.1 Alphaproteobacteria bacterium | reverse complement strand
TTTTTATCCCTTATATCCCATTGCGACAATGAACATTTCAACACTATCCTTGCGGGATGACGGTGGTTTTATATGATGCACAGATTCAAATTTTTCTTTGATTTGCTTTAACAAATCATTTGTCGTCCCACCTGTAAAAGACTTGCAAACAAATGTTCCACCGGGTTTCAAGGCACGCAACGCAAAATCAAATGCATATTCCAACAAAACCATTTGCCGAATATGATCTGTTTTTTTATGTCCAACCGTATTTGGCGCCATATCAGACACGACAACATCAGCGGTCCCCGCTCCAACCTCATCAGGTTGCAAACCTAATTTATCTTCCAACCAACGCAATGCTTCATCGGATGTAAAGTCCCCTTGATATGTTTCCACCCCTACGATTGGCGAAATTTCCAACAAATCCATTGCAAATATTTTTGATTTTGGATATGTGCGTGCAATAAATTGCGACCACGACCCTGGCGCCGCCCCTAAATCTACAACAACCTGACCATTGCGCAAGAACTTAAACTTTTCGTTCATTTCTATCAACTTATACGCAGCACGGGCCCTATAACCATCTTTCTGGGCACGTGCAACATATGGGTCTGACGCCTGACGTTGCAACCAGGCGACAGAAGACTTCTTTGCGGCAATTTTTTTATTTATTATTTTCATATTTTTATTTATCGCACTTTCTGCTTTATATTTTCACGCTTTTTTCTAGCAAAGCATTCCGCCCGTTTTTTTGCGATTTCGCTGGTCAACAATCCGAATTTATCATCGCACGAGAACAGATATTCACGCACCCCGTGATGTTGGTAAGTCACAAGAACATTGTATCCGTGCAACATACGTCCACGGTCTACATAATTCTTGTAATATGGCACAGGCTCAGACACATCAACAACAGTCCAATCCAATAACAGTTTAAATTTTTCAAACGCTTGTTTTAAATCCATAATTATACCCCCTGTGGTTTTGGTGTTGGAATACCACCGTTTTGCATTTTGGCCATAACTGCTTCCATCCCCCCCATACGTTGAATCATCGCCATTTGCTGTTTCATCTTAGTATATTGTTTAATCATATGTTCAACATCACGCACCGTGCATTTTGCCGTTTCTGCAATTCTTGCCTTGGCATTTGCGAAAATCTTTTCTGGCTCTGCCCGTTCTGCTGGTGTCATTGCTTCCAGAATTTTGATTTGCGCATCAACACTGCCGTCTTTGATTTTTTCCTTCATTGCCGACACAGCACCGCTCATCCCCGGCACCATTTTCAACAGACCGCTAAAATTGCTCATTTTCTTAATCTGTTTCAATTGCGCCAACATATCGTTCATATCAAACTGCCCCGACATCATACGTTGTGCTGTTTCCTTCATCCCAGCCGGCATTTTATCAACGCCCAAATCTTTTTCAGCCGCCTTGACGTCTGCTTCTGTGATATTATTTACATTTACCTTTTCTTTCTTTTTTCCAAAACCGAACATATCTACTCCTTTTGCCTAATTATTTTATTTAGTTTTATTTATTTGTCCAGATACTTCTTTAAATATTTTCCTGTCTGTGATTCCGGCACATCTGCCACCTGTTCTGGTGTTCCCGTTGCGATTACCTGACCACCAGCGGCCCCACCAGTTGGTCCTAAATCTATTATCCAGTCCGCCGTTTTAATCACTTCCAAATTATGTTCAATAACAATAACTGTATTTCCCTGCTCTACCAACTCGTGCAGCACCGACAACAGCATTTTAATATCTTCAAAATGCAACCCTGTTGTTGGTTCATCAAGAATATAAATTGTTTCACCGGTGCTACGTGCGGCTAATTCCTTGGACAATTTAATACGTTGTGCTTCGCCCCCAGACAAATCCAAGGAACTTTGCCCTAATTTGATATAGTCCAACCCCACCCGCTTTAACAACTCTAACTTTCGTGCAATTTTTGGAACATTAACAAAGAACCGATACGCCTCTTCAACCGTCATATTCAATACATCTGCAATTGACTTGCCCTTGTATTTTACAGCCAACGTTTCTTCGTTATAGCGTGTTCCCCGACAACAATCACATTCGACATAGACATCTGCCAAGAAATTCATTTCAATCTTAATCTGTCCGTCGCCCTGACAGGCCTCGCACCGTCCGCCTTTTACATTAAACGAAAAACGTCCTGCTGTGTATCCACGTGCCTTGGCATCTGGCAACCCCGCAAAGAAATCACGAATATCCCCAAACACACCGGTATAAGTTGCTGGATTACTGCGTGGTGTGCGCCCAATTGGTGATTGGTCTATATCGACAACCTTATCTACATTTTCCATCCCACGAATAATTTCGTGCGCACCTGTTTCCAACTTTGAATTATACAGCGCACGCATCAACGCCGGATATAATGTATTTAACAACAACGTCGATTTTCCAGACCCCGACACACCGGTCAAGGCAACAAATTTCCCCAACGGAAAATCAACAGACACATTTTTCAAATTATTTTCACGTGCGCCGACAACACTAATTACCTTGCCGTTTCCATCACGACGTTTTTTTGGCACAGCAATTTTCCGTTTTCCCGATAAATATTGCCCTGTAATTGAATCTTTGTTTTTAATAACCTGCGCTGGTGTTCCTGCGGCAATAACATTACCGCCATTTATTCCCGCCCCACGTCCAATATCGACCAAATAATCAGCCGCCCGCATTGCATCTTCGTCGTGTTCAACAACGATAACGGTATTATCCTTGTCACGCAGCATTTTTAACGTTTCCAGCAATTTATCATTATCCGCCTGATGCAGTCCAATTGACGGTTCGTCCAAGACATACAAAACACCCGACAACCCACTGCCAATTTGCGACGCCAGACGAATACGCTGGGCTTCGCCCCCAGACAACGTCCCCGCCATTCTAGACATTGTTAAATATCCCAGCCCTACATTTTGCAAGAAATACAATCTATCTGTAATTTCACGCAAAACAATACGTGCGATTTCATTATCTTTTTGCGACAAATGATTAGGCAAATCACGGAACCACTGCAATGCGTCATCAACCGACATTTCGCACACATCCATAATATCGGCATTATTTATTTTCACACACAGTGCGTGAACATTCAAACGCTTTCCGTGACAAACCGGACACGGTTTTTCAGACTGATACTTTGCCAATTCGGTCCGCATAGCCTCGGAATCAGATTCCCGCCAACGACGTTCAATATTCGGGATAACACCCTCGTATGGCTTTTCATAAACAAAACCATTCCAGTTAATTTTAATTGTTTCATCACCGCTGCCATACAAAATCAAATCTTTTTGTTCTTGGGTTAATGTGTGCCACGGCTTTGACAATGGTATTTTGAATTTTTTATGCAACGCATCTAGCAAATGTTCGAATTGACTAAGCATACCACCACGTGACCACGGTGCAATTGCCCCACCCAAAATAGATTTTGAAGGATCTGGCACGACTAAATCTGGCGACATATTTAACTGCACCCCCAACCCATCACAATTCTGACAGGCCCCCATCGGCGCATTAAACGAAAACAATCTTGGTTCTATTTTTGGAACTGTAAAACCACTAACCGGACAGGCATAATTCTGCGAATACAACGTATCTTCATTAGTGTCCAATCGACGCACCAACACAGACCCCGGCACCAATCGCAACGAACCTTCGAACGAAGAATACAACCTGGACCTAAATTCTTCAGTGTCTGTTTCTGACATTGGCATTTGCAGTCTGTCAACAACGACAAAAATATTATGTTTTTTATTTTTATCCAACATACGCACTGCGGACAAATCAACCAATTCATCATCTATGATTGCCCGCTGATACCCCTGCTTAACCAAGAACGCCAATTCTTTTCTATATTCGCCTTTGCGTTCACGCACCAACGGCGCCAAGATAAAAATCTTGGTCCCTGCGGGAATTTTCATTGTCCAATCGACCATTTCTGCAATCGATTGTGATTTAATCGGCAAACCTGTCACCGGCGAATGTGGCACCCCAATACGAGCCCACAACAAACGCAAATAATCATAAACTTCTGTAACGGTTCCAACTGTTGAGCGTGGATTTTTTGACGTTGTCTTTTGTTCAATTGAAATTGCAGGTGCCAACCCTTCGATTAAATCGACATCGGGCTTTTTTTGCATATCCAAGAATTGACGTGCATACGACGACAGTGATTCCACATATCTTCGCTGTCCTTCGGCATAAATTGTATTAAATGCCAACGACGACTTACCCGACCCAGACACGCCAGTAAACACCACCAATTTATTTTTTGGCAGGTCCAAATCTATATTTTTAAGATTATTTTCACGTGCGCCACGTATTTTTATTATATTTGCCATAGTGTAATAATTATAGTTCAACACGAACCAATTTCAATACAAAGGGCGAATATTCCTTTCGCCCTTTGTGTTTTATTATTTTTTATTTCCCATCAGACTATCCGGCGCCAACGAAATCCCGGCCTTTCTTGTATGATCGGGACCGGCATCTGGCGCCAATTCCCCATTGACCCAAATATCTATGCCACCGGCATTACCGAACGTTGCCTTATACTTGTTTCCGACCGGCACATAATACAAATCCCCCGGCACCAAGACCCGACTAAACACGGTATTACCACGTCCATCTTCAACCTTGACCCACGATTCTTGTATTGCCTGCAAAACAACATTTGCCTTTTCCCGATTATCCGTGCCAAAACGTTCACGCACAGGCATCTTATACTCAGGTTCTTTGACCACAGATTCGACCGTCACAACTGGCACTTCATCTGCGACTTCTTCTTTTGCATCTGGCTTTAACATAACAACTGCAAATACGACCAAGGCAATTGCGACCACCGCCCCTGCGAACCAAATCCAATTTTGATAAATAAACTGATATATTTTACCAAACAGCACCTTAATCCAACTTTCCTCTTCGATACTTGGCATTGCACAGGCCGTCACATCATCGTCATCAGACGCACAATCTGACTGCATTCCCATTTCTTTTTTAATTTTTGCAACAACTTCATCAGGATTCAAACCTAATTCCATTGCATAATTGCGTGCAAACCCCAAAATATAAACAGGTTCAGGAATAACATTATACTGACCATTTTCCAAGGCTTCTAAAAACTCTTCACGAATACACAACTGTTTTGAAATCGTTGGAATTTCACGCTTACGCCGTCCGGTTGTTCGTGCATTGCGCAACATTTCCCCTGCGGTCAATTCCACTGGTGTTTCAACAACTGTATCAACATTTTCGATATTTTCTGTCATATTTCACAATCCCCTAAGATATTAAACAATTCCCTAAATGATACCCCAAAATTCTTGAATTGCAACCTTTAAGACATCCGCATTGTCAATTCCATTTACCTTGATACGAAATTCCGACGAATTAGGCATCCCCGCACTATACCAGGCGGCGTGCTTTCTAAACATTGGCACAGCGGTCTTTTCGCCATAGTATTCGATTGCATATTCCAGATGCTGCAACACAACCGCCCCTATGTTTTCCGGCGTTTTTTCCCCCGCAATCTGCGCCAACGCCCACGGCCGCCCCAACAATCCACGTCCAATCATTGCACCCGAATAACCCAAATCTTCCAGTCCCGCCAAATCATCGGCCGTCCTTATATCGCCATTTGCAATAACTGGAATTTTACAGCAACTTACATCTGGGTGTTGCGCATTCCCCAGATATAATTGCGCCCGTGTTCGGCCGTGCAAAGCCGCAAACGCAACACCACAATCCGCCGCAATATTTATCAGTTCTGCCCAATCTTGGTGTTCGTTATCCCACCCCAACCTGGTTTTTACAGACACAGGTATTTCAACGGCCCCAACAACGGCACTCATAATTTTTTCTGCCAACTTATGGTCCTGCATCAGATGCGCCCCTGCCCCTGCACGGGTTGCAACCTTTGGCACAGGACACCCCATATTTATGTCAATCCACCCTGCGCCTGCATCTTGCAATATTTTTGCAGCATCCGCCATCAAAGCAACATCAGCCCCAAAAATCTGCGCCCCAATTGGCCTTTCGTCTGCATAATTATCAAAATTGCGCAAACAGTTTTTATGCGCCCCTACAATTGAATGACACGAAATCATTTCTGTCACCATCGGCGCATCTGGTGAAAACGAACGCAACATACGTCGAAACGGACGATCGGTAATCCCAGCAAGGGGTGCAGCAAAAATTTGATTCTTTGTGAACATTTGTGATATAATGGCACGTATGAAAGGAAAAATCAAAAATTTATTTAGTTTTATCAGACAGGCCTGGTCTGGTGGTCCACGTGGCAAACTTGGGATATTTTTTGCCCTGTTTGCAGTATTTATGTTTATCGGGATGTTCTGGGGCGACGTCAGTCTGCAACGTTTTGGTCTAAACATCTGGCACACCCGCCAGGATATTGAGCAACTTGCCGCCGAACGTGCAACACTGGACGAAATAAACCGCCACATTCAGTTATTACAAAATTACAGTCCTGATTATGTCGAAGAATTGGGGTTAAAATACTTAAACATTGGCGACCCACACGACAAAATCTTAAAAATTTAATCCCCCAAACGGGGGATTTTTTTAATTTAACAATAAAATCGTTCCATTAAGATACAGCGCAAAAAGCAACCACGCAATATATGGCCAAATTAAATAATATGCCGCCCGACTAAACGGCTTAAACGCAATGGCCATCCAAATAGAAATTACGATTAACGCCACCAGACACAACAACGCCGCCCCTACAAAATTCAAACCAAAGAACAAATATGTCCACAATGCATTTAAGCCCATCTGCGCCGCAAACAGAACATATGCCTTGGACTTATTTTGTCTGGACTTTTCGTTTTTCATAACCAAGAACAACGCAATTCCCAACAGTGTATATAAAATCGTCCACGCCACACCAAACACCCATCCATCTGGGGTCAGCACAGAATTATTCAGCGCGTTATACCACAAATCATCACTGTGACTTGGGGTAAACATCACGCCAATTATTCCTGGAATCAACGAAATAAATACTGCCAGAACAAACAACCAAAACTTTTTCATAATTTCACTCCTTGTTTTGGCCATATTGTATCACACGACGCAACATTCCCCCACAGGAACGATTACCTAAAAAATTTAGTTCTTGTATATGAATAATTTATGTGGGAATTTCAACCGTCCATATCGTGTAAATCCCCCACCAACATCAACCACATCAAATGGTTTTACATTTGCAATCGGAACGTCCAACACAATCAAGACATCAAAACACCACAAATAATCCCCCAATCGGTCGTTCACCCCCGGCCCTAAATAGGCCACCCCTACATCAAATTTTTTATTACAATTACCCAAAAAACGAAACGCATCACACCGCACCCATTGCACAGACTTGTTTCCTGATAAGGCTTGTAAAATTTTTGCCACCCCGAACGTGAACGGCATATTTTCCAATGCCACCACCGACGCCCCGCACTTTTTTGCGACACACCGTGCCAACCAACCATACCCTGCCCCAATTTCGCACACAGAGGGCTTTTTTGGAGACGATTTTTTAATATATTGCGCAACGGCGTTTCGCAGTTTTTTATCACTTGCCATATATGGAATTTGTTTTTTTAATATTAAACACCACCAATGCTCAACCACCCGGAACAACAAATAAAATTCCACCCCTGCCAGCAACACAACAAAAATCAACATCCAATAAAACATAGATAATTATTCTGGAACACAATTATAAGCACTTTCATAAACATAGCCTGATTTACACGCACAATTCCCCGTTTTAATATCCTTTACTTCCATCCCATCTAAACACACTCCACGCAAATCCTTTGCACAATAAATATCACCATCTAAAACGCTTACAACAGAATATTCACATACACTTGCCGACATTTTTCCACCAATATTTTTACAACCCTGTTCCGAAAGAGATTTTATATCTGCACACTTCATATCTGTCACTTCTTGACCACTAAACACACCACCATACGCAACACAACGCTGCATCTCTTCATTATACACAGATGGCAGCATATAAAAACAAATTCCCGGTTCAAAAGACGTCCCTGTCACGGCACTTTCCGAAATATGATTGTTTGGAATACTGTGATATGCAATCGCACCATTATTATTAGTTAATGTCTTACATTCTGCCTCTGTCATTATCCCATAAACAACACAATACTTTCCATTTTGTGAAATAACAGCATCGCCATTTGATAAACAACGGTCTTTTTCATTCAATACACCAACACTATTTTCATCAACGCCAACAGTTCCCGCAACCCAATTTTGCATAGCCTTGGGCGACGGTTCTTTGATCGTATCGCCATTAACCGACATACAGGTTATAATTGTTGAACGACACGCATTTATTGCAATACTCGACTTAGTCGAACCTGGGTTGCTGTCATAATTATTCGCAGACAAACACGACGACACATCCGATATACAATTTGATGCATAATCCGCCAGGATTTCATCCTGGGCCGCCTTAATCTGAACCAGGGTGCGTTGC
>JAFURS010000017.1 GCA_017471805.1 Alphaproteobacteria bacterium | reverse complement strand
ATAAAAAATGTGAACTGGGGATAAGTAATTTTAAAACCTCAACCGGGTTGTCTTTTTCGCTGTATGCGGAAAAATATACAGAACCATCGTTGGTGGTTGGGTATAATGACGGAAAATGCTATGGCAAGTTAGAAACCGGCAGGGTCACCGGTACCATCAACGTTAATTACAATGGTACGGTTTATCATTTGGTTGATTAAGGTTATATTACGCCATATGCTGATACGGATTTTATATATCTTGAAATCTGATGAAAATATATTATATTTATCATCACTATGAAAGAATATATTTTACCGTTTCGTGATTTGGTCGTGTCGCCGGGCCTGACGGTGCCGGTGCTGGTTGATAATAGTATGTCCGTTAGTTGCATCAAAGCCGCCGCCAAGGCGGGACGTCAGACGTTGGTGCTGGTGCCACAACATAGTTGGGCTTACCCGTCAAACGTCGATGATATTTATACCGTTGGAACTATCGGCGAAGTAGCACAGATTTTAAGTATGCCAGATGGGGCAATCCACTTGCTGATGCGCACAACAGGTGTGGTGTCACTGAAAGACGTCGAGGTTAATGACGGACTGTTCACTGCTAATACTGAAATCATAACAATCGCAGATGATATGGAATCTGAACAGACGTTGGCATTGCGGGATTTGGTCGCAGATAATATGCAGGCACTGGCGTCGTCTAAGCGTTTCAAAATGGACAAATTGCGCAGCGTTGTTGCAAATTACCCCCTGCCCGCTTTTGTTGATTCGGTTATTCAGACAGCAGACTTGGACACGGATGTGGCGGTTAAGGTTCTGCGCGCAAAAAGTTGGACGGAAAAACTGACAATATTGCTGGAAGAAATTAAACTGATGGCGGAAACCGCAAAGATTGAAGATTCAATCAACCGTCGTATTCATCAGCAAATGGAAAATGGACGGCGTGAGGCAATCTTGCAGGAAAAAATGCGTGCGCTGCAAAAGGAAATGGGCGAAGATGATGGCGAAGTTGATACCGCAAATCTGCGCAAGAAAATTATGCGTTCCGCAATGCCAAGCGAAGCAAAGGAAAAAGCAATGGCCGAATGGAAACGTATGCGGTCTATGTCGCCAATGTCAAATGAAGGCGGATTGCTGAAAACATATTTGGACGAACTGTTGGCAATGCCCTGGGGGAAAACAGAAACAACGCCAATCGATTTGGACAAGGCAAGAACTGTTCTGGATAGCGAACATTCAGGGATGGAAGGTGTCAAGGAACGAATATTAGAACATATCGCTGTAATGAAAAAGACCAAGACAAATCGTGGCAGTATTCTGTGCTTTGTTGGAGAACCTGGGGTCGGCAAGACGTCGCTGGGAAAGTCGATTGCAAATGCGCTGGGGCGCAAATACCAAAGAATATCGTTGGGTGGAATTTCAGACGAGGCGCATTTCCGTGGACATCGTAAAACATATATCGGCGCACAGACAGGACGGATTATGGACGCACTGAAACGCTGTAAAACAAACAATCCTGTGATTGTGTTAGATGAAATAGATAAAATGGGACGTGATTGGCGGGGCGACCCAGAATCTGCACTGTTAGAGATTTTGGACCCAGAACAAAACAAGACATTTCGTGACCATTATTTAGAGGTTGATTTTGATTTGTCTAATGTGATGTTTATTGCAACTGCAAACAGTTTGAATATGTCAAACGCATTGAAAGACCGTATGGAAATAATTGAAATCCCGGGATATTCAATGGATGAAAAAATCAAAATCGCACGTGAGCATTTAATTGAACGGGCCGCCCACGATACAGGTTGGGAAATGGACAACATTGTCATCTCAGACAATGCAATCCGGCACCTGATTCAGAACTATACATCGGAACAGGGTGTGCGACAGATTCAACGTGAATTGACCGCTATACTGCGTCGTGCATTATTGGAAAACAACTGCGAAGATGTTCAGACGGAATTTACACCGGAAAAAATTGACGCATTGTTGGCATTGCGTAAATCGGCAGGATTCGCAAAGAAAATTGGATTTGGAGTGCGGATATGATTCTTGTTATAAATACGTCTGGCAAAGATTTAGAATTTGTTTTAGACGACAAATACAAATCTGTGGCGGTTGAAAAACAATCTGTTGCGTTGCCGTTAGAATGCGAAAAGTTCATTTGTGAATGTGGCGCAGATTGGTCATCCATAAACGCAATCGGTGTTGTGATTGGTCCAGGCAGTTTCACCGGGATTCGTCTGGGGATTGCATACGCCAAGGGTTTAGGACTGGGGTTGAACATACCAGTTGTTGGAATCAGTGCATTTGACCTGTATTTGATGGCAACACCAAACGCATTTGTTGCAATAGATTCAGGACGTGGGGATTTCTTTGTTGCTGCAAATGGGTTGGCCCCACAGACGATGAATATAGATGTATTAGAAACTAAACAAATGGAGTGGCCACAGACCGTTGGACATAAACCGTTTGATTTGAAATTGGGCGTTTCAGTTGTGCAAAATAAAATTGCCAACAATGATATTGTGCCAGTTGTGCCGATGTATTTGCGTCCTAGTTATGCAGAAGAAAATAAAAAATGCTAAACGAACTTGCCAATTTACACGCAAAATGTTTTCCCCACAAACCGTGGAGCGACGTTGACTTTGCCGACCTGAAAAAATCAGGCTGTGAAATTATCGCCAGTCAAAATGGATTTATTGTGTGGCGGGCGGTGGCGGACGAAGCAGAACTGATTACAATCGGTGTCGCCCCAGAGGCACGCCGCAGTGGTATTGCCGCTGCAATGCTGGGGATAATGGATGGCGAATTAAAAAAATCTGGAATAAAGTCCGTATTTTTGGAAGTTGCAGAAAACAATACCCCCGCCCGCAAATTATATGAACAAAATGGATATATACAGGTGGGCGTTCGGCCAAAATACTATGATGGTGTTGACGCAATACTGATGAAAAAAGATTTATAAATCGTTAACAAATTCCAAAACCCGTTCATCAAAAATTACATCACGTGGACGCAATATCGATGAAATATGCATATCAGAACTGTGGCGTGTGCGTGATAATGCAACATATACCTGGCCGTGGGCAAATGCACCACGTGAAATGTCAACAACAACTGCATCCAATGTTTTGCCTTGGGCCTTGTGTATAGTCATTGCATAGCCCAGATTTAATGGAAACTGTTTATACGAACCTATTTCCGTTTCAATCAAACGGTCATTTTCATCACGTGAATATTCAATCTTTTGCCACTTTTCAGGTCTAACTGATACAACTTCCTGTGAATCTGATAACAGTTGAACCGTTATATCACGGGCGGCCATAGAACGAACAATCCCCATAGAGCCATTGTGCCACTTGTCGCCATTTTTTACAAAAACAACCAAGGCACCGACCTTTAATGTTAATGCCAATGGGGCTGGGACATCACGATCTGAAAAATTACCAGATATGACGCCGTTATATACAACCTCGGGCTGGGGGATTTGGGCAAGACGTGTTGAGTTTATACGTTCTGCGACCGCACGAAACGGTGTTATTATCACGGCATTAGAACGACGTTCCGCATCGTCAATTCGCAACGAATTAAAGAAATCAAGCGCACCTGTATCATTATTACGCAGTCGGACCAAGTTTTCTAGCAAGGATGTATCATTTTGACGATAAACAAAATCAAACCCAAACTTAATAAAATTTGCACGACGATATACATTGCTGTCGAAAAAATAGGTATTTTGGTGGCCATACTCGCTAAGATAATATTGGGTCGCTTCACGGGTAATCACAGGGGGCAACTGAAACAAATCGCCAATTGCAACAATTTGAATCCCACCGAACGGTTCATTGTTCCGGCGGGCATAGCGTGCCAAAATGTCAATCGCATCAAGCAAATCGGGCGAAACCATCGAAATTTCGTCTATGATTAAAACATCTGTGGCAACCAAGATATTTCGGGGTTTGGCCTTTAACTTTAACAATTCTGGCATAATAAAATCACGTGGCTGGATTTGAAATAACGAGTGAATTGTCTGGCCGCCAATATTCAATGCAGACACCGCAGTCGGACACGCACAAACAATGCGCTTTTTCGATGCGCTTTTCAAATAATTCACAAACGTTGACTTGCCCGTGCCGGCC
Organism: Alphaproteobacteria bacterium; assembly: GCA_017471805.1. Taxonomy (GTDB): domain Bacteria; phylum Pseudomonadota; class Alphaproteobacteria; order Rs-D84; family Rs-D84; genus Enterousia. Next base: position 2,042 of record JAFURS010000017.1, on the reverse strand, counting down.
GGCCCCAATATCAACAAATTGGAATTTGTTCGTTCAATGGCATCAAATGCCGCCATCTGGGTCGTGTTCAAAATCGGTGCTATGCCTTTCATAGGCACAATCATTGCATATATAAAAATAAATTAGAATAAAATAATTTTTATCTTGCACGATTTTATATTTTATATATAATATGCGCCGTGGGTTAGTAGCTCAGTGGTTAGAGCGGAGCGCTCATAACGCTTTGGTCGTGGGTTCAAGTCCTACCTAACCCACCAAGTTAAAAAGTCCGTCCATTTGGATGGATTTTTTTATGCTATGTGATAAAATAAAATCTATGAAGCAATATGATGTGATTATTATTGGCGCAGGCGCAGCAGGATTGGCCGCAGCCGCACAGGTTATCGCCAATGGAAAAACAGTTGCCGTGTTTGATATGGGCGCAACCCCTGCACGCAAGGTTATGGTGTCGGGCGGTGGACGGTGCAACCTTACAAATACCGCCGCCAGATTTGACCGATATTTTGGAAAAAATCCAAACTTTGTTCGTGGCGCACTTAGTCGTGTTTCGCCAAATGATATTTTAGATTGGGCAAGTGAACATAATTTGAAACTTAGCGAAAAAACACCAGGACGATTTTTCTGTGACGATGGCGCAGGCGCAGTTGTCACGGCCTTGATGCAGGACGCAAGTGGTGCAGACTTTGTTTTCAATACCAAAATACAAAGCGTAAAAAAAACAGGTGGATATTTTGTTGTGAATAATCGGGCGGCAAAATCCTTGATTGTTGCAACAGGTGGCATATCATTTAGCAATCTGGGGGTATCAGATTCAGGATATAAAATCGCAATGGATTTTGGTCATACAATCGTTCCTGTTAAGCCGGGGTTATGCGCATTGGACCTGGAATATTTTCCAAGCGAAATGGCGGGTATTTCCGTGGATGCCAAAATTACAGTGGGCAAAAATTCACTGTGCGATTCTTTGTTATTTACACACGTAGGAATTGGTGGACCGGCGGCATATCGGGCCAGTTTGTTTGATATTGAAAATAATGATATGACCATAAATCTGGTGCCGGGGGTTGATTTGTTGCAACAACTGAAAAGCATAAAACAGACAAATGGAAAACGGGCAATAATTAGTGTGCTAAATGAATATCTGCCCGCACGAATTTCTAGATGGATTATCAGAGATAATAATAAAAATATTGCCGATATAAAAGATTGCGATTTGTCTGAAATCGTTCGAAAAATTTGCGACATAAAAATTCCACACCACAAAATAAAATATCGTGGACTGAACAGCGCAGAAATTGTTCAAGGCGGTGTTTGCACCGATGAAATTTCATCCAAAACAATGGAATCGAAATTATGCCCGGGATTGTTCTGGGCGGGGGAAGTCATAGATATTGCAGGCGATTTAGGTGGTTTTAATCTGCAATGGGCGTGGGCCAGTGGACGGGTTGCAGGACAAAATGCCTGAGTAATTATTGTTGGAATCCATACCTATACTGTTGTTGGCGTATAAAATGTATCATTAGCCTGATGTTAAACAAAGAAGGCGAATATGAAAAGCAAAGCCCAACAAAATGATTTTCAAATATGGAATAATGTAAAACAAATACGTGGTGTCGTGCAAATAATATGCCATATAGGGTGCGACGTAAATCAGTATAACAGGTTTGCAAAATTCTTGAATAAAAATGGGTATGTCGTTTGGGCAAATAAAACAAAATTAGAACAACAAACCACCGTCGCCAACATAATAAACACAGAAATCAAAACAACAGAATATCTGAGAAAGAAATACAAAAAACCGGTATTCTTGTTCGGGGATGGTTTTGGCAGTGTTATAACACAACAAATTATTGCAAAATCACGACTGTGCACCGCTGGCGTATGTATGTCAGGTGGCGTGCGCTATCCAAAAATATGGGTGTGGCTGTGGTCAAAATTTGTATGGTTGGAAAAGCGTATGCGGGGCAATGGCGCCAATGTTCGTATCCCCGATGTTTTATCGTCTGGCGCAAATCAAAACGATTGCATTACATATGAATTGT
>JAFURS010000016.1 GCA_017471805.1 Alphaproteobacteria bacterium | reverse complement strand
TGCGAAAAACATTTTGCCGGGGGTGCCGTCAAAATGAGAAAAATAATTTGCGCATTTTTATCATTGTTCTTGTGTTGGCCGTCTGTTGCAAACGTTATGATTCCTGCGGATGCGGTAATATCAACGGTCCAAGAATTTGTCCCAGCAGACAGAAATACGGCGGTAATTAGCGAATATAATAAATTATTAACGGCCGCCAATGGCGCCGGTATTTCTGCCCGGGCGTTATGGGATATTTGCAAGGTCGCTGGTTGGGATATTTCATCCGAATCCGGCAAGTTACAATGTGAACAGTTCGCAACTGAACTGTTATCACGGGCCAGTGTTTCGTTTTATCCTGCCTGTGACAAAAAATACAAGGGCAAATCAAGTTATGTCTGCGTTGATGATTTCTTTACAAACAAAATCTATGGCGGAACCCAGGTTAATTTGACCCCAGGTCAAACATTGGCCCAGGAATACGCACGCCTGAAACACAACGATTCGTCGGTTTTGTGCAAAAGTGATTTTGACAAAGGTATCCTTGATTATAAACTTATGTGCACATCATATAAGCAAAACACATACTATGAATTTGTGTTTGATGACCTGGAAGAACCAAAGGATAAAATAATCCAAGACAGCATACAAACCGCAATCTGTCGTATGTATAATGCAAAACCAACCACAGCCGGCTGTGCGGGCGGCGGCACAAATGTCAGTGGCACCACCACATGCTGGTCTGCCTCTTGTGCGGCAGATAGTGCAAAATGTGCAAAAATAAACCAATCTATGGCCAAATTCGGCTATATCACCAGATACAAAAACAATAAATGCGAAATAGATTTTAATACCATATACAAACGTGAAGAATTGAAAACCGCATATGACATAGATAATTTTGTATTCTGTCACGGGATTCAGGTTTCCAACACGCCAAATGTTGAAACGTATTTGAAGCAATATGTGGCGGACCGTGCGGGTGTGTCGGAAACGTCTGTGAAATGTGATTCTGGGTTCAAGACATACACTGGCACCGGTTGCACACGGGACGGCATAACTGATTTCAAAGACGACATAAAAACGTGCTATGTTGGCGACAATCAAATAGACTTTGTATTTGATGATATAAACGAAAAATGGAAAAAGACGGCCCAGGGTGGTGTTCAGGGTATGTCTTGTATCGTAACCGGTGGCACATACAGTGGCGAACGTTGTATCGGCCTGGGCGAACAACAGTGCAATATCCTGCGCCAATCTAATTTGACCGAATGCCCAGAATGCAAGGCCGCAAGGTGGGATAAGGATACAGAAAGTTGCATATTGCCATCATCTGCAGATGCACAAAACCTGCAGAAAGGTGTAAATATCACACTAATCGCCGGCGGCGTAATCGCAGGCGTTGTCATTACCGTTGCAAGTTTCGGTGGATTTGCCGCAACCGCTGCTGCCGCAGGTGCCGTTGCCACTGGCACAGCAACCACAGCACAAACGACTGCAATTGTTTTTACAAGCCTTGAAACCATTGGTGGTGTTATTGAACTAAACCAACAATTAAAAATCAACGGCATTGCAGACAATTTCTTGGTTGAAAGTAATAAATGTCACGACGCAACCTGTGCCAAAGAGATGTTGTCGCAAAACCTGCAACGTATGGCAAATCTGCAAAACGATATGACCCCGGCCGAGGCTGATGCAGTTGACAGCGAACTTGCCCGCCTGGCGAACCTGATACCCGACGATGACGACATCTGGGCAACAATGTTGGTAAATGGCACGGATATGGCTGATAATAAACTGGGGTTCTTTGATTTTGATTCCTGGGAACCGGAACAGGTCTGGCGTGCGGTAGGTATTGGCCTGCAACTGGCGTCTCTGGTCACTGGTATTACCAAATGGGCAATCTCAAAATCCAGCCGCATAGCAAAAAGCACCACCGCCATAAAAAACAAGTTGACCGCAGCAGTTGATAGCGTAGAACGCGCAATAGAAGGTACTCTATCAGGTACCAGATTAGAGCTAAAACAAAAATTTGCAATTCTGGACACTGTTGAGGCCATGAAAAAAAACACTAACTTTGTATCTGACACAGATGCTGCGTGGCAAGAATTATTTGAAAAATACGGTGTTCGCAATCATGATTCAATTGAAGAATTCAAAGAAATTACCGATGGCGATTTGGCAAAAATGCAGGATCAAGTAAAAGGCTGGGTTTCATGGGACGAAGCCGCCGAACCAGATTTGGCATTTGTTAAAACTCAAAACCAAATAGATGAATACCTAAAAAAACACCCAGATGCAATATATTACTACCAAAACGCTGGGCGTTTAGACGAAAAAGGAACTCACGTATATGTAACAGAACATAGAGAGTTGATGCATTTAATGCAAAAGCAAGATGCAATAATGCAAATTCAAGACGAGGGGATTTCCTTCGGTTCCTATACAACTTGGAGAGTAGAGCAAAACAAAGGGCTTAAAAACACTATAGACATCGAAAACAATATCAGCAATCTACAAAAAAATAAAGTTTCGCAAGATTTGTTAAATGACCCAAATATTTCAGTGGATGAATCATTAAAAATATTGGACACTGAATCCAAAAAAATACAACAACAAGCTGATGACAACATTCTAAGACAGATGGGGGCATATGTATCAGATAATGCCACAGATCGGGTTGCCTTGTTACGTGCAAAACAAATGAAAGAAATCATAGATCAAGACCAATCATTGTTAGCAAAAAAAGCTAATTGGAAAAATCTAAGCATTAATGAAAAAGAAGAATATGCAAACGAATTGGCTGTTGCGTTGATGAAAAAAAACGGGATACATAAAAATCATCCTCCTGTATACGATTTCAAACAGCCGGCCGGCACGGGTGGTTTTTATAGCGGAGATGAGCATGTTATTGCAATCGATTTCTCTCAACAACAAGAATTTGATCATTTTATAAACACTCTTTCACACGAAACCAGTCACGCAATAGATTATATGAATCCAAATAGCGGCGCAGTTGGTGGTCAATTACAGCACTCTAGTCAACCATTTTTTGGTAACGAATACGATGCTTATCGTGCAAAACCAACGGAACAAAGTTCTTGGAAAATTGGTGCATACACAGAAATTTTGAATTCTGACGGCACAGCAGACGCACTTCTAGATGCACTAAGGGGGGCAAAACCAATACAAGTGTATGATTATAAAACTAAGCAAATTCTATACTATCAATCAAGTGGGTATGATGTAAAAAAATTGCTGTCCGATTTATTCGATTCAAACAAAGATATTGCAATATTTATCGACTCCAATACTCCATCTACACAAACATATATAAAACAATTTACACAAACGGGGTATTTCCGGCCTTTTGAAACAGAAAGTGGTAAATATTATGTAATTAAGGCTATAAAAACTGACTAAGTATCATTTTCACATTTACAGCACCATTTATTACATAAAAGCACTAAAATAAGAATATGTAGATACAAAAAACACCCGCCGATTGGCGGGTTTAATTCTTGACCATCTTGCAACATCGTCAGCGAAAACGGATTTATCTCGCTGTAGCGTCAGCGAAAGCGGATGGCGGAGACGAAGGGATTTGAACCCTTGATACGGGGTTGCCGTATACACGATTTCGAGTCGCGCGCATTCAACCGCTCTGCCACGTCTCCGTGACACGCATTATAACCACCCACGGATTATTTTGCAAGACCAAATATTTGACTTTTTTACATCGTTTGATAAAATTTTATCTATGACAAAAAATCAGCAGCCCGCAAAAACTTTTAATGAAATGGTCTATGATGTTGTGGCCCGTATTCCGTCTGGACGGGTTGCGACGTTTGGGCAAATTGCCAATTTAATTGGTCGTCCACGTTGCGCACGATTTGTTGGATATGCGTCAAATAATCCTGCGTCTTGGAATCTGCCGTGGCACCGTGTCGTATTCAAGGACGGGTCCTTGTGTTCAGGCTTTGCCGCCGAACAGTATCGAACATTAAAAGCCGAAGGGGTAAATTTCACACCTGAAAAGACTGTTATTATGTCCGAATTTCAGTGGGACCCCGAACGGGATTCCGTCCCCGTTGACATCCGTGATTTTCCGCTGGTATTTTAAGCCAGAAAAAAATTGGACGGTCGGCCCCAGGATTATTTTTTACCAGATTTTTGTTTTCCGATTTTGCTAAAAATATCATTTTCGCTTAACTCTTTGTGACTATAAAACCAGGCTTCCTTGCCGGTGTGTTGGCGCAATGCACTCACTGTCTGTGGGGCAGGGCTTAACACCAAATCCCCCGGATTCCAATTTGCCGGTGTCGCCACCTTGAATTTATCTGCGACCTGTAATCCGATAAGCATACGGCGAATTTCTGAAATATTTCGTCCCAGAACTGCCGGGTAATATAAAATTGCACGAATAATTCCCGTTGGGTCAATTACAAAGACTGCACGCACGGCACTGGTGTCCGATGCCGCTGGATGAATCATACCGTATTTTTTTGCAACACGCATATTTGCATCGTCTATAACTGGGAATTGAATATCTGCGCCATCTGGCAACTTTGAAATTGCATCTATCCAGGCCAAGTGCGAACTGATTGCCCCCACCGACAGCCCCAGCAGTTTTGCATTTAATTTTTCAAATTCCTGGATTTCTTTTTGAAATGCAATAAATTCAGATGTGCATACTGGCGTAAAATCTGACGGGTGTGAAAATAATATAACCCAACTGCCGATAAAATCATCTGGGAATTTGATTGCGCCATTTGTCGTATTTGCTACAAATTCCGGGGCAATTTCGCCAATAAGGGGCAATTTTACAAATTCAGAATCTGTGTTATCTGCAATGTCTGACTCGCACAGGTCCAAAAAATCATCCATATTTTCTCCTTTTTATCACATAAAAGCATAACAAATTGGCTGATTTTTATGCACAGGAACGTATTCCGACAATAAAAAAACTTTACTCTTGATAAAATGTGCTAAGATATAAATAATATGGGGCAAGAACAAAGGATGTAAAAAAATGAAACGCTCTGACATAGTTCGTTCAATTCAAGTAAAATTTAAACATATGCGCACATCTGATGCGGCTGCTATCTTGGATACTGTTTCCGACCAGATGATTGAATCTGTTGCCAACGGCGATCGGATTGAGATTCGTGGTTTTGGCACATTTCAACCACGGGCCCGTGCCACTAAAATAGGTTATAATCCTTGCACCGGTCAGCCTATGCCATTACCGGCCAGCACAACAATTCTGTTCAAGCCCAGTCGTGAATTAACTAAAAAGATGAATGGACAATAATTATGTTATTTGGAAAAAAATCAGGCATAAAAAATCGTAATCGTGAACGCTATGAACGTGTTCGTCGCCTGATGTGGATTAAGTGCGAATCGTGTGGCAAACTGGTTTATTACAAGGATTACAAAGATAATAAATACATCTGTCCCAGTTGTGGTCGTGCATTTATAATGACCCCTAAACAGCGATTTGATTTATTATTTGATGATAATTCGTGGGTGCGTCTGCCGTCGCCAAATGTATCAGACGACCCATTACAGTTTGTTGACCGTGTCCCTTACCAAGACCGCCTGACCGAGGCACGATCCGAAACGGGTTGTTATGATGCGGTTTCCACGGCGGATGGTGTTATTGGCGGGATTCCATCAACGGTATGTGTCCTGAACGGTTTGTTTATGATGGGGTCAATGGGGCGTGCGGCTGGCGATGCTATTGTTGCGGCAATTGAACACGCTGTTTCTGAACGCCGTCCGTTTATTATGGTCACGTCCAGTGGTGGCGCCCGTATGCAGGAAAACATTTTGTCTTTGATGCAAATGGCACGCACAACTGTTGCTGTGAACAAATTGCACGCAAACGGTATTCCATATATTGTTTTGTTGACTGACCCTACATTTGGCGGTGTGACTGCATCGTTTGCAATGTTGGGGGATATTCACATTGCGGAAAAGGGCGCCCGCATTGGATTTGCAGGTCGTCGTGTTATCGAACAGAATATCCGTGAAAAATTACCATCTAATTTCCAGACGGCTGATTATTTATATGAACACGGTATGGTTGATATGGTTGTTGCCCGTGGTGAACTGCACGATGCATTGGCACGTATATTATCTGTTTTGACTAAACAGGAACGTGCGCCAAAGCAAATTGTTGCAACGACCCCGCCACACGATTCTTCGAAAAAGATTCGTGGTATGGGCGAGTCCGAAGCGTATGATAAAGTATTGTTGGCCCGCAATGAAAACCGTCCACATTTTCTGGATTACATAAACGGTATTGTTGACGATTGGACATACCTGGCGGGCGACAGATTATATTCCGAAGATGCCGCAATGGCGTCTGGAATTGGTTTTTGGCGTGGAATACCGGCTGTTATTATCGGGCAAGAACAGGGGCGCAGTATCGAAACCCGTCAAAAGCATCGTTTTGGTATGGCGAATCCCGACGGCTATCGCAAGGCCCAGCGAATGATGCGCCTGGCCGAGAAGTTTGAATTGCCACTGATTTCCCTGTTTGACACCGCTGGTGCATTTGCCGGCCGTGAAGGCGAAGAACGTGGCCAATCCCAGGCGGTTGCGTCATCGATTGCAATGGGGCTGTCGATTAAAACCCCTTATGTTGCTGTTAACGTAGGCCAGGGTGGGTCTGGCGGTGCAATTGCGATTGGCACAGGCGACCGTGTTTTGATGCTAGAAAATGCGATTTATTCTGTAATTGCGCCTGAATCCTGCGCCAGTATTTTATGGCGTGATAATAATTACAAGGCCACCGCCGCCACGGCGATGCGCTTGACAGCACGTGATATGGCGGATATGAACGTCATTGACGAGATTATTCACGAACCTGCGGGTGGTGCGCACACAGACTGGCAAACGACGATGGAATTATTGGGCAAATCTGTTGCGAAACACATATTGGAACTGCAACAGATTCCAGTGTCTGAATTACCATCACGTCGTGCTGAAAAGTTCTTGGCAATGACCCGTGATGTTGAGATTTATCAGCCCGAACACGTTGGCGAAGAACACTAATAAATCCCACCAACTGGTGGGATTTATTTTTGTGCCTGTCTTTTTATACGCAAGATAAAATCTTTCATATCATAGTTTGGATATCTATCTATTATTTTTTGATGATTATTTTCAATTTCCTTACAGGCGTCCTGTGCAACACATTGTATATTTGTTCGTTTTACAATTTCAAAACTATTTGTTCCGCACTGATACAGCATTGTTTCGTCTGGGGCCCTGTTTTTAAAAACCTTGGCCAGGGGTTTAATTTCAAAAAAGTTGATTATAGGTCCTTCGTCATCAAAGAAAGAAAACACTTCCCAATACCACATCAAAGTATCAACAGCATTATCACAAAAATGAAAGACGGGTTCGTTGGCAATAACACCAAATCGGTTCGATGTCGGCCTGGCTGGGTTGCCTTTTGCGACAAACTGTCTGCCTGGAAAGTATTCGGACATACTTTTTATATTAAAACCGGTTGTGGTTTGATCGCCCAACCCCATCTTTGTTAACCACATCATTTTATAAGACTTAGAAAAACATACTTCCTTAAACATATTTTTAATCTTTGTTAAGTTGTTGTGTATTTATCGGATATTACTAAAAAATCGGTATTTGTCCATAAAAAAACAGATTTTACCACTTGCATTTAAATTAAGTTTTCTATATAATACCCCCTGCACGGAGCGTTGGCAGAGTGGTAATGCAGCAGATTGCTAATCTGTGACCGAAATTTTTGGTCCATAGGTTCGAGTCCTATACGCTCCGCCAGAAAATTCAACCCGACTTTTGTCGGGTTTAATTTTTTGCTGCGGACGTAGGACGAGAACCGTCAAGGTTCGACACGAAGTAGATTTGGGAAGCATAGCGCCCCCAAATTGTCACGGGTGGAGAGGGGTATCCCCACCCGCCCCTGGCGGGAAGGGGAGTCCAATCCTATACGCTCCGCCAGAAAATTCAACCCGACCTTTGTCGGGTTTAATTTTTTGCTGCATACACTTATATAGGCATTAGAGGCTCCGTCAAAATGTCCCCCGTCCTTGGCGGGGGATGGGGCGCATTTGCGACCCAGATGGTGGCTAAAATATGAATGTTTTGCGTCTTGACTTTCTTGTTCAAACGGTGTCATAATACAATTATGACAATTCGTTTTATAAACTTTTACTGTTGTCGCTAATATTGCATTTTCTGCAAACTGAATTTGTTTGCATTTCAATCACGTAATTATTAAAATTTCAATTACAAATAAACCTGAAAGGACGCACAATGACAATCAGATTATATAATACACTGACACGCAAACTAGAAGAATTTAAACCATTAGAGCAGGGCAAGGTTGGCTTTTATTCATGCGGTCCAACGGTTTATCATTATACACATCTGGGGAATTTGCGCACGTTTTTACACAATGATTTCTTAAAGCGTATGTTCTTGGCGAACGGTTATGATGTTCGTCACGTTATGAACATAACCGACGTTGGGCATTTAACCAATGACGAAGACGATTCTGGCGAAGATAAAATGGAAAAAGGCGCCGCCCGTGACAACAAATCTGTATGGGATATTGCAAAGTTCTATAAAGATGAATTTTTGCGTGACTTTAACGATTTGAATATGATTGCGCCAACGGTAATGCCACACGCCACAGACTATATCCCAGAACAGATAGAACTGGTTCAGAAATTACAGGATTTGGGTTATACCTATGAAATTCCGGGCGACGGTATTTACTATGACACGTCAAAATTTGCAGCATACGGCGCATTGACTGGTGGGTCGTTGTCTGGTCTGCGTGCCGGCGCACGTGTTGGCTATAACGATGCCAAGCGCAATCCAACAGACTTTGCATTGTGGAAATATTCGCCCACCGACACCAAACGCCAAATGGAATGGGACAGCCCGTGGGGCGTCGGATTCCCTGGTTGGCACGCAGAGTGCAGCGCAATGAGTATGAAGTTACTGGGCAACCACTTTGATATTCATACTGGCGGCGAAGATCTGTCACGTGTTCATCACGCCAACGAAATTGCGCAAAGTGAACCAATAACTGGTGCGCCGTGGGTTAACACCTGGTTGCATTACAGTTTCTTGCTGGATAAATCAGGCGAAAAGATGGCAAAGTCCAAAGGCGAATTCTTGGGTATGGACGCCGTGCGCAATCGTGGTTATGACCCAATGGTCTATCGTTATTTTGTTGCGATGGGGCATTATCAGTCACAGTTGGCGTTTTCGTGGGAAACAATGGACGCAACTGCCAAAAGTTATGCGAACTTGGTGCGCCGTGTTGCAGATTTGATAACCGACAGTGCTGGCAACGTCGATCAGGCTGTCTATGACAAATGGCACGACGAAATGGTATCTGTGATGTCGGACAATCTGAAAACTGCGTCTGTATTGGTTATGTTACAGGAATTTGTTAAATCATCAGATATAAACAATGCGACTAAATTGGCGCTGGTTCGTTTTGTTGATGATTTACTGGGCTTGCAATTTATTGACCGGGCAAAAAAACTAGCCGCCCTGGAAAATGAAACTGCGCCGGCGGAAATTGTTGCACTGGCCGACCGCCGTGCCGATGCCAAGGCAAATCGTGATTGGGCAACGGCTGATGCGTTGCGAAATGAAATCGACGCCGCCGGCTGGACCGTTTTGGACGGCAAAGACGGCTATAAAATAGTCAAAAAAGCATAATTTTAGTATAAAAACACAAAAAACGCCCCGAAAAAGGGCGTTTTTCAACAACAAATGTTGACAATTGCATATTTTTGTATTATATGGAATAGGCTAATACAAAAAACGGGGATGTTATGGCACGCTATACATTACACAATGATTTTTCTATCCTGGAAGAGATTTATTATAAATTCGTTCCTGTCCACGACAGTTTTCATCTTATACCCATTTCGGAAATGTTTTCGCATATTTTGCGCACAAAATTGACTGCATCGGTCGCTGAATTTGACGGACTTTATAACAAGAAATTGACCAACAAGCACGATGTCCTGGAATACGTTTTGTCGTTTGCTATGCATTATAAATTGCCACTGCGTTTGTGGGGAAAAAACCAGACCTGTGCGGCATTAAAAGAACTGGTTTTAATCAAACGCACCTGTGGGGATTTGATTGAAATGGAATATCTGGATACACCGGCAGTGACGGTTTTTGAAATCCGGGAATATCAACGCCTGCACCCCGAATCCGTCCTTGCGGTTCAGGATTATAATTCCTGGCAGGGCGTCAGCCAGACCAAATATTTTCTAAAATCGGATGCGTTCCACGATTTCAGACAATGGCGCGCAAACAAAAATGGCCAGGGCAAAATAAATCTAAAAGACTATGTCGATGGCACAACATTGTCCGAATGGTTGGGGACCAAGGTCCATTTTTCCGATTTCAAGGCCTATAAAGCCCTGTATCCAGACGACGTATTATTCCAAAAACAATACGGTTATTACAAGAACGGTGGTGTCCGTCCATACCTTAAACGCACCGCCCGTGATGATTTTGCCACCTGGCACAAAAATCGCACGCATCAGCACAGGGATAACGCCGCCCTGGGACGTGAAAAGTCGTCAATTGCAACAAAAATTATGCAGTTTGATGATATTGACAAGGCTTACAGAATCCAGGCGGAAACAAAACAAAAATCAAAGCAAGAACTAGAAGAAATTTACCTGGCGCAACAACAGGCAGAATTGAATAAACGTATTGCGCATCACCAAGAAATCAAACGTCGCCACGATGCTGGGCTGATTTTGTCCCCAGAAGATTTGGCACAAAGATTTCCAGGTGTGACAAATATTGCCGAACTTTTTGCCGAATACGCCCAAGATTCAGAATACATAATCGACGGTTGCTATATACCGGCTGACAAAGTGTCTGATTTTGCATTTGTTATGGATCTTGATGATAAAAATTCGGTAGTGTTTTCTGTTAACACCCCTAATTTGCAAGATTTTTATACTGTTTCTGATGCCCAGATTGACCGAATTGCAACCCGTTTAGCAGGGGTGCACTATATATCTGAACGTGCCGCAACGCAAGAGTTGTTGAAACAAATTGCCTATGAGCAAAATCATAACACAAAAAGATAAAAAATGGTTGAAACTAGGGTAATTTTAGTGTATATTACCCCCCGTTAACAATAGAGGAAATTTCCATGAACTATCCATATATGCCAAAATCAACAGCCTTGTGGTTAATTGAAAACACATCATTGACATTTGAACAAATCGCTGAATTCTGCGGTCTGCACGAATTAGAAGTAAAAAATATTGCTGATGCAGAAACGTATAAAGTGCAACCATTGAATCCGATTTTAAGTGGCCAGGTCACCCGTGAAGACATCGCACAGTGCGAAGCCGATGCGTCTGCCCGTCTGACATTGCGCAAAGAAATTATCGACGCACAACAAAAGCAAAACAAAAAAGGCGTTGGTTATACACCAAAAATCCACCGTCAAAATCGTCTTGGTGGAATTGCCTGGATTTTAAAGAACTATCCTGAATTGTCCGACGGCCAGATTGCCCGCCTGATGCGCAGCACGAACCCAACGGTTAATTCAATTCGCAACAAAACGCACAAGTCAATCAAGGAAATCCAAATTCAAAGTCCAATTGTTTTGGGGTTGGTATCTGAATCTGCAATCCACGATGCAATTGCCAAGGCGCAAAAGCAGGCGTCTGCCCCTAAAAAGAAGAACAAATCTAAAAAGAAATAATTTTTTACAAATCGCAAATTCATAAAAACTGTGACGGGGTGATTGATGGTAAAAAAACTGGACGAAGCAACAAAACTTTTAATTGAATCCTTGCCTGAAAACTTGCAGAAACTGGCGACAACCGCAATCGAGGTTGGCTATCTATCGCAAATGGATTTCACGGCCGCAACCGAAGCGGACGAAATCCCAGAATCTGAACAGGACGAGGTTCTTGATTTCTTTCAACAAGACCTGGGGCTTGAAATTCTGGAATCTGATAATTATCCACAGGATTTAGGGCGTTATTTTGACAACGATGACGAAGAATCACGTGACAAGACACGCAATTTACTAAATGCGGACGCCGAACAGGTTGATGTTAACGATGACGACTATGAACACTATGCCAAACAGTTGGAACGCAGTCAAACTGGTTCTTTGGTTTTGGGTGTCCAAGATTCTGTTCAATCATACTTAAAGCAAATTGGCACGGTTCAGTTATTAACCGCAGCGGGCGAGGTTGCAATCGCCCAACGTATCGAAGCGGCATCTCGATTGATGGTCTATGGCCTGTGCGAAAGTCCAATGACAATTCAGGCTATGTTGGATTGGTATCAACAATTGTTAAATGAAGATATTCGTCTGCGTTATATTGTGAACCTAGAAGTTATGTATTCCAGTGAATCCGAACAAAAATCCCTTGCCGCTTTGTCCGAGGCATTAAAGTCCAAGGGTGTCGAACACGTTGACGAACTGGACGATGACGAACTGGATGATTTAACAGACACAACCGTCGAAGAAGACGAGGAAGAGGACGAAGAAGACGAAGACGGTATCAAGAAAGAAGATACACCACGTGGGACATCTGGGGTGCCAATTCCAGTTATGGAAGAATCTTTGACCCCAATGGTTATGGATTTGTTCTCGAAAATCAAACGCATATTTAACAGTATGCAGAAATTACAGGCAAAACGTCTGGAAAATCTGTTGACATCTGACACCCCAGATGCGGCACTGGAAAAGAAATACACAAAAATGCGTCTGGAATTGTTTGAACACGTCAGCAAGATACGTCTGAACGATGACAGAATTGCAGAAATTCTGGAACAATTAACCAAACGTGATCAGTTGTTGATGGGACTCGAAGGAAAATTGTTGCGTTTGGCCCTGGCAAACAAGGTTAAGCGTGAAGATTTCTTGGCAGAATACACCGGCAATGAATTGAATCGCAATTGGGTCAAGAAGATGGCGAAAAGTAAAAATTCCGCCTGGGTGAACTTTGCCACCAAATACCAGAATGAAATTCTGAAAATCCAAGAAGACATCACCGCAATTGCAAACGAAACAGGGCAACCAACCGCAGAATATAAAAAGGTCGTTGAACTTGTTCGTCGTGGCCAGGCCGAAGCCGCCCGTGCAAAACGTGAAATGATAGAAGCGAACTTACGTCTGGTTATCAAATTTGCAAAAAAGTCCAGCAATCGTGGCCTTGGGCTTGATTTCTCTGACTTGGTTCAGGACGGCAACATTGGTTTGATGAAGGCGGTTGATAAATTCGATTATCGACTGGGGAATAAATTTTCGACCTATGCAACTAACTGGATTCAACAGGGTATTTCACGCAGTATCGCAGACCAGGCCCGCACAATTCGAATCCCAGTTCATATGATTGACAATATTCACAAGATTCAACGTGCCTCACGTCAATTTAAGCACAAATATGGCCGTCAACCAACTGCCGAAGAATTGTCCAAGATTATTTACCTGCCTGTTGACAAGATTCACAAGGCTATGAAGGTAAATCTGAAACCAATTTCACTAGAAGCGCCCGTTGGCACCGAAGATGACAGTTCCAGAATTGAAATCATTGCTGATGAAACGGCCAAGAATCCGTTCACATCGGCCGCCCAAAAGAATCTGCGTGAAATTATCACCCGGATTTTGGCTGAACTGGACCCCAAGGAAGAAACGGTCCTGCGTCGTCGTTTTGGTATGTCAACCAACAGCACCAGCACCCTGGAAGAGGTTGGTGAATACATCGGCGTCACACGTGAACGTATTCGTCAGATTGAGCAAAAGGCACTGAATAAATTAAAACATCCAACACGTGCCCGTAAATTGCGCAGTTTCCTTGAAGACTGATAAACGATTGCCCCACTATTGTGGGGCTTTTCACAATAAAAAAGGATTTTGTTATGAAAAAAACATTATTATTTTGCAATGGTGTCTCGGGCAGTGGGAAATCGTATTTTATACAAAATACATTGCCGGCCGATTTGTTTTACAGTCTGCGTTCTGCCACAACCCGTCCAATGCGCCCCGGCGAATCCGAGGGTAATCCGTATTTCTTTCGTGAAGAGAGATATTTTTATGATGCACAATTGGCAACACGTCTGTGGGTGAACCAGGCATTATGGACCCCCGGAACACCAAAGTGGCTATACGGAATCCCGGAATCAGAAATTCGTGAACATCTGGGGCGGAATTTAATTTATGACGTCATAGAACCACGTTATACCCGGCAACTAATTGACTGGTTTGAAAAGAATAATTTATCAAAATATTATAATTTCAAGATTGCGTATTTCTTGCCACCTGAAAACAGCCTTGAAACTGCGGCCCAGCGTGCAAATATGCCAAACGACATTGACGTCCGTCGCACCAATACCTGTTCGCCTATGGACTTTTTGCGTGCGGGGCTGGATGTCGATTATATTCTGTCGCCTCGAAATGGGTTATACAATCCACGTTTGATGGCGCACATAAAACGTCTTGAAAAATCTAAATAAAAAACCCGCCGTTCGGCGGGATTTTTTAAACATAACTTTTTAGCGCAATATAAATTTGCCCCAGTTCTGTTTTTATCAGTGTCGCTGCCACAGAATCCGCATTATCGGTTTGTTGTGTCAGCCCAAGGATTTTATCAAAACTGCGCACAAATTGTGTTGCCTGGCGACGAAATACGGTGTCTGATTTCATCATATCACGGACACGTTTTTTGTCAGCAGCCGCCAACATCTTGGCCAACCATTTTGAAAATATTGTTTTATCTCCGCTGTGATATTTTTTCCAAACGACATCTGGAATTTCTGCGCCTGCAACCCTGGTTAAATCCATAGATTGTTCGTGTAATTTTTCGAACATTTTTTCGCTTTGGCTTAAAAAGTCCTGGCTGCTTATATGTCCAAACGATTCTGATGGGGCGGTTTTTATTGCGTCCATTGGTGCTGATGCCCGTGCGACCATCATTTGCTTGTTTAATGTCTGCATTGTGTTAACCGCTTTGGCATAATCAGACATTAAATCTATCATCTGTTGACGTGAAGAACCGGCCAAATCTTCCAGTTTTACCGCAGATTCAGAAATAGTAGATGTTGATTCCGCCACGGTTGTTTTCATCTGGTTCAGTTTTTCGTTCAAACTGCTGACAATCTTTTCCAATGTTTCGCTGGTTTCCAAACTGCCACGTGACAAATCGGGCAGGGCGGAATAATATCTTTCAATCAGTGCCGACAAAGGCTGCAACTGGGCGGTTGTTTCCGTTGACATCTTTATCAGACTTGCCGACTGACCCGACAATTGCGTGTGCGCCGTGTTCATTTCCATCAGTGTATCACGAACGCCTGTCGCCATTGCTTTGACTGATTCTGAAAACGCATTTGCCGCAGTCTTGGTGTTTTCCAATGTAGTATTTGCGTCCATTGAAACGCTTTTCATTTCCGACACAACACCACGTGCAAATTCTTTTACTTCATTATTAAACCGATTGGTCAGTGTTGCCAATTCACCTGCGACCGCCCGGACAGAATTTTCTGTGGTTGATGCTGTCGAAATCATTTCCTGGGCGGCTTCGGTCAATGTTTTTGTTTGGCTTTCAACAGCGGTTTCCGACAGTCGTATATGACCCGCTATTGTTGTTGCAGTATTTGCCAGGGTGTTCATCTGGCTTGTCATTTGTTTTTTTGCCTGAACGCCAAATGATTCTAATTTTTCCAGATATGTATCCAACGAACGGTCACTTCGGACCATCACCTCTTCGTAATTTGCAGCGGCGGTTTTTACCGATGCAAAACCATCTGCCACAGACTTGGATAATTCAGACAACTTGTTCTGGGTTGTTTCTGTTTCTGTTGTGACTTCTTTCATCTGTGTCACATTATTTTTAAATTCGTTTTGCAAGTGTTCCGCTAACGCTTTGCCACTTTCAATCCAAGAATCTATCTGGGTTTGAATCTGTGCAGTGCGTTCGGTTGTTGTTTCACACGTTGTGTCAATTTTTAATAATAACTCGTTGACTGTGCTGTTAAATCTTTCGGTTGACAGTTCGACGTCATTCCAGGATTGTGACGAAACAATCTGGCCCAGTCCACCCACGGTGTTTTCCAATCGTCCCGACATAGTTGAAATCTTTTTGGTTGCTTCGTCGGCCAAATCGACCAACCGTGAATTTTCATCACTTATTTGTCGTTTTAATTCTTCGGCTGATGCGATTTGCGCATTTAGCGTATCACGCATAGTCTGGAAACTTTGTTCAATCTTGTATATTTCATCACTAAGTATAGTGTTCAAAACCCGCACTGCGTCTGCGATCTTGGTACGTTCTGGTCGTGTCATAATGGTCAACAGTGAATTCATAACCTTTTGTGATTTTCTGGACACGAAAAACAAGACGCCCAATGCGACTAGCAACAAACCGGCCAAAACGCCACCGCCAATTAACAAGGCTTGTGTGATTTCCATTCCTTTCCCCCTAAGATAAAAACATTTTTATAAAACTTGCAGTTATAATGAATTTATACTAGAATCTATTTAATAATGCAAGGGCAGAAATGTTAAAAAAAACTACTTTATCAACCGAACAAGACAATGCGGCGAATCCATC
The DNA here is from genome assembly GCA_017471805.1 of Alphaproteobacteria bacterium. Classification (GTDB taxonomy): domain Bacteria; phylum Pseudomonadota; class Alphaproteobacteria; order Rs-D84; family Rs-D84; genus Enterousia. The sequence goes on along the minus strand of JAFURS010000016.1, from coordinate 42,180 downwards.
GAATAATGTATGGGTCCAGGCAAATGCCGGCACCGGCAAAACAAGTGTTCTGGTTCAGCGATTGTTGCGTATATTATTTCGCACCCCAGATTGTGGTGCAACGGGTATTTTATGTCTGACCTATACAAATGCAGGTGCGGGCGAAATGCGCAATCGAATACTAAAATCCCTGCGCCAGTGGGCAACATCGACCGACCAAGAATTGGCCGAACTGCTGGACGGTGTTTCGTTGCATAAACCCGTCACAGATGCCGACATTGCGCACGCACGCTCGATATTTTATCACTACATTGACAATCCAGATATTTTAAAGATAAAAACTATCCACGGTTTTTGCGAAGAAATCTTGCATCGCTTCCCGCTAGAGGCTGGACTGTCACCTTCCTGGACATTGGTTTCTGATTCTGCGCAACGTGTTTTGTTGCAAGATACATTCGACAGGCTGATAAATTCGCCAAATAATGACCCACGTGTACACTCTGCTTTTTCACACATTGTCGGTCGTGTGTCTGAATACTATGTTTCGGATTTGTTATCTGTTTTAAGTCAACAATATAAACTGTTTTTTGACGTGTCGGACATTGTTAAATATCGTGAATACTTTGTTGAAACGACGTCAAATTTTCTTGATTTGTCCAGTGTTCCAAATATGGATGCAGACGAAAAAAACTTGAAAAATATCATCGAAATGGCAACGGAAGAGATAAAATCTTCGAAAAAGCCGGCCAAGTTCCTTGAAGAAATTGTTAACTTAACAAAACAGTATATTGACAAGACTATAAATTTTGAAAAATACAAAACTTTATACTTGACGGGGGCTGGGACCAAAAAAGTCACCGTTTCAAAGCGTCCATATTTGGTTCAGGAACAAGAAAGGGTTTATGATGTTGACCAGTATAACGCCAACCAATTATTGTTCCAAGATACGGTTGCCTTGTTTGATTTGTCGGCGGCATTTGCCACAGAATATCATAGGTTAAAGCGTGCACGTAATCTGTTGGATTTCGAAGATATGATTTTATACACACGCAAATTATTTTCAGACACGGCCACAATGGGTTGGGTTTTGTCCCAGTTGGATTATTCGCTGACGCATATTTTACTGGATGAAGCCCAGGATACATCACCGCAACAGTGGGATATTTTGCGTATGTTGTCCGGCGATTTCTTTGCCGAAGGCGACACTGCGCAAAACCCACGTTCTTTGTTTGTTGTTGGCGACTCTAAGCAGTCTATTTATGGTTTTCAGGGGGCAGACCCTGCGGCATTTGCGTCCAGTCGTTCTGCGATTGCCGAACAGATTCAACAAAATGCCCGCACAATCTGCGAAATTCCATTGGCACAAAGTTTTCGTTCAACTGCGCCGATATTAAATTCTGTCGATTGCTTCTTTTCTGATCCTGATGTAATCAGTATTTCGAATTTTTCAAACAATAATCACAAGTGTTTTCGTGCCGACGATGCCGGTGTCGTTGAATTGCATAAATTGGTATCCAAGGCCGAAGACGAAACCACGGTCAAAGACTATGTGGCTATGATTGCAGACAAGATAAAATCTATTCTGGATTCGGGCAAATTTACCCCCCAGGATATAATGGTCTTGGTCCAACGTCGTCATCCACTGGTTTCTCCGCTTGTCTATGAATTAAAGCGTCGCAATATCGAAGTTGCCGGCAGTGACCGTATTGTTTTGCCAGAATTTCCTGCAATTCGTGATTTGTTAAATCTGGTTCGTTGGTGCCTGAACCCAAGTGATGATTTTAGTTTGTGTTGCGTGTTAAAAAGTCCTGTTTTCTATTTGACTGAACGTGATATTTTTAATTTATGTTATGAACGAAATGCACGCAATGTTGCCGCCAAAAACGCCCCGGGAAATACCCCAAAGACAACTGTTTTTGATGTTCTGGAATCTGTATTCCCAGATATACATTCGTGCTTATTACAGATACGCAGTCGTTCGAAATATATGGGGCCTTATTCCTTCTTTACATATGTGTTGAATACAAATGATACACGTAAAAAGTTCATTTCTGCACTGGGCGACCAGGTTATCGACCCAATGGAAGAATTTTTAACCATATGCCTTTCGTATGAGCGGACCCAGCCCGGCACACTGCACCACTTCTTAAAGTGGTTCATAACTGGTGCCAGTGAAATAAAACGTGATATGGATGCGTCCAGCGGTGTTCGTGTTGTCACCGTCCACGGCAGCAAGGGCCTGGAAGCACCGGTTGTCTTTTTGATTGACACGGTTCGTGTTCCGCAACTGGATAATGTGTTGCCGCTGACATCATCATCGTATCCTGTTTGGCTGTGGACACCGCACTCTGACGTCAGCGACGCCCGTGCCGCAGCGGCCGATTCCCTGATGCAGGTTCGTATTGCAGAATATTATCGTTTGCTATACGTTGCAATGACACGGGCCCGTGATGAATTGTATATTTATGGCTATACATCGAACAAGAACGCCGGTGAAAATTCGTGGTTTGCACAACTGTGGCGTGTTTTCGCAGGCAATACCCCAGATTCAGAATATATCAGGATTACCAATGAAGACATTAAATGATATCATCGGCACATATGCCCAAGAACGCTTTGCGACAACTGCCGGCACACAAATGCATAATCGTCTGCGCCGGGTTGTTATTGACGGCGACAACACAACTGGCGATTCCGAACTGGTGGCCCAGATTTTGGCGCACCCTGAACTGGTTCCGTTCTTTTCGCCCGTATCCCGATGCGAAGTTCCCATTGCAGGCATATTAAATAATGAATTTATAAGCCGTCGTCTGGACAGGTTGCTAATCGACGAAGTCGCCCGAACAATACGTGTATTGGATTATAAAACGGACACCGACACGCATCGTTTTTACACAAAATATATCGCCCAGATACAAGAATATATATCATTATTAAAAATGATTTATTCTGATTACGACATTCAGGGGTATATACTGTGGACGCACGATTTTTCACTGGAAAAAGTCCCCGTAAAACAGTTATAATTCGGCTATGTTAACAGGTTTATTTATATCTAATATTGTTTTAATTGAAAAACTAAATCTTGAATTTGGTGCTGGGTTAAATATTCTTACTGGCGAAACGGGTGCGGGTAAAAGTATATTGCTTGATGCGTTGTCATTGGCATTAGGCGCACGTTCTGACACAGGTTTAATCCGTCACGGTTGTGACACTGCAAACGTCATTGCCAGTTTTGACGCTGTGCCGGGGGCGATTATAGAATTGTTGTCTGATTACGAACTGGATTTCAGCGACGGTTTAATTTTGCGACGCACATTATCATCAGACGGCAAAAGCCGTGCCTGGATAAACGACACGCCCGTTTCGATTAAGGTCTTGAAATCTGTTGGCGATTCATTGGTTGAAATACACGGGCAATTTGCAAATCACACACTGTTAAGTCAATCGACACATCGTCCTACACTTGATTTATTTGCAGAAAAACATATTCCTGGCTTTACGGTTGCTCTGTCCGAAACAATGTCGCATTTTCGGGATTATAACGATGCGCAAAAGCGTTTAATACAATTACAGGAACTAGTGGAACGCAGTGCATCCGAACGTGAATTTCTGGAACACAACGTTGCTGAATTGCGTGCCTTGAATCCCGTGGTGGGCGAAGAACAAGAATTGGCAGACCGACGTGCTGCAATGATGAATGCTGAAAAAAATGCGGCTATCCTGGCGGATGCCTTGCAGGCACTTGCTCCACGTGGCAACAGTCTGGAATCACAAATATTTGCGGTTGCGCATATTTTGCAACGGATTAAGGGTGATGAAAATCCATATTCCGAACAAATCGACAAATTGTATTCTGTGGCCGAAACGCTATCTGAAATTGCACAAAGTCTGGAAACAGACACACCCGACACAGACAGTATGGACACAATCGAAGAACGTCTGTTTGCAATTCGTGCCGCCGCCCGAAAGCATCGTGTTGCCCCCGATGATTTGCCGGCATTTTTAGAACAAATATCGGCGCAATTGAACACGATTGACAATTCAGACGCAGAATTACAAAAACTGACCACAACTGTGACGGTGCTACGCAATAAGTTTAATGAATCTGCACGTGCGCTAACACAGCTTCGCCAACGTGCCGCCGAAATTTTGCGCAATCAACTTTTGCAAGAATTGCCAGACTTGAAACTAGGCTCGGCGGATTTTACTGTTGATTTTGCGTCGGCAGCACCGAACGTATCTGGGGTGGACGACATAACGTTTATGATAAAAACGAATCCTGGTTCGCCGTTTGCACCATTGCACCAGTCTGCATCTGGTGGGGAACTGGCACGTTTAATGCTGGCAATGCGTGTTGTCCTGGCTGGGGATGGTGATTTACACACGTTTATCTTTGATGAAATAGACACTGGAATCAGTGGGGCGACTGCATCGGCGGTTGGATGTCGCCTGAATCGTTTGGCGGCCCAGAATCAGGCATTGGTTATAACTCATTCCGCCCAGGTTGCAGGTTATGCCGACCGACACTATAAAATATCAAAATCTGTTGCTGATGGGAAAACTACCACCACCGTTCATCAGATTTCATCAGACGAACGTGTAAATGAAATTGCCCGTATAATCAGCGGTGCGCAAATAACGCCTGAATCTGTCGCCACGGCCAAGACGCTTATAAAGAATTAAAAACGCCCCATTCGGGGCTTTTTTATATTCTGTTCCATAAAAGATAATAAAATTTAAAAAATTAAAAATACTATTCTGAAACATATTCTTGATATAAATTTAATAAGAATTCTAATCTTTCACTATCATCTTTGAATGTTTTTCTTGTATAAATTCTCTCAACTGCTTTATCCAGTGCTTGATGCGCTTTTAAAAGTTCTGGTTGCATAAATTTACCATATAATTCAGCCATAGAAGAATTAGCAAATTGTTTTCTTATTGCTAAAATATTTTCAACACAAGATATTACCAACTTTTTCTGTTCGCTTGATACATTCTTCGGGAATGGAAAAGTGTTATATACATTTTGAATTGAATATCTATAATCTTGTTTTAATTTTCCACCAATTTTATCCTTCCAAATATTATGCAGTTTAGAATTAAGAATACCAAATAAAAACAAATCGTTAGTTGGAACAATGATACAACTGTTGTTAGTAATAGTATCCTTAGGCAAAAAGGCTATCTGCATATATTGTCTGTTTTCAGAAGATACGCTTGGAATTAAAATATAATTTGTATCTGGTTGTCGTATTTCGCCAAATAACATTGGGGTTTCAGCCAATCTTTTTGTGGCTTGTCTATTGGAAGATAATCTATGTACTCTGACATTTTCTATTCGTTGTTTAATAGGTGGGATATTAGAATACTCACTAACAGGAATATCTTTTAACCATAAACAGTATTGTTCTCCTTTGTTAATAAAAGATTTTGCTGTCATTAAGGGTTTAATATATTTTTCACAATGTGGATATTGTTCTATAATATCTTTCTTTTCTTGTTTTGTAAGTAATAAATTGCCGCCATCATTTGGCATACTGCCAAATACAGCCCTAGGTATTGTGTCTATTATTGGGTTCGTTCTAGCATTAACAACAATATTTGCATTAGATGTTAAATTTGGTGAAATATTTTTTACTCTATCACAACCATTATTATCAAAGATATACTTGTTCACTTCATTTTTTTCAGAAAAACCCAATATAATACAATATACCGCTGCTTGATTCGCTCCCTCGTTTTTCCAAATGAATGATTTGTATGCAAAATTAATATGTAAATTTGGCAAGGCGGACCATAATATAGATGGTTGTTGTCCTTGTGTAATACTGCTTGTAGAAACCAACGCACAAGATATATTCGTATTATGAATATAATCAGCACATTTTTTATACCAAGCGCAAACATAATCTAAATTTCCAACCCCATGAATATTACTGAAAATCATTTTCATCTCGTTGGATTGGGTTTGATTTTTTCTGCGTGCTCCAATAAATGGGGGGTTGCCAACAATATATGATAATTGCTGATTAGATATAACACTATTCCAGTCAATTGTTAATGCATTACCACAGGTTATATTAACGGTATGTTTTAATGGTATATCTGCAATGTATTGACCAAATTTATTTGATAACTCCCTATCGCATTTATTTTCTATCAGCCACATAGCGACTTTGGCGATTTCACATGGAAAACTTTCTATTTCAATTCCATAAAAATTATCAATATTTACTTTTCTATATGTTTTTGCATCAAAATTTAACACAAGGTTTTTTTCAGGTTCAAATATTTTATCAAGACATTTTAATTCTAATTTTCTTAATTCAGAATAAGCAACAACTAAGAAATTTCCACACCCACAGGCAGGGTCCAATATTTTAATATTAGAAATTTTTTCAAGAAACGATTTGTATTGATTTTTATTTGAACATTTTTCAAATTCTTTTTCTAAATTATCTAAGAAAAGAGGTTTTAAGGTTTTTAGTATATTTGCCTCAGAAGTAAAATGTTCTCCAAGTTCTGCTCTTTGTTTCTTTGAAACGACAGCTTCAAACAACGAACCAAAAATAATAGGCGATACTTGATTCCAATCATAATCACAACATTTTAATAATAAATCCCGTGCTTTTTTTGTAAAAACAGGTATTTCTAGATTGTCTGCAAATAACCCGCCATTAACATATGGAAATGTATTAAATAAATCGTCGGTTCGTGGTCTGTTTTCAATAGATTTATTCAATGTAGTAAATAAATGAGATAATTTTTCGCCTGTATCTGAACCGTCTTGCTTTGTTTCATTTTTTATAAACAAAGAAAATTTACAAATATCCATTATCCCTGAATCTTCTGCATACATACAGAATAAAATTCTTACAAGAAATAATTTCAAATTTTCAACATTATTTTTATTTTTTACTAATTCATCAAATAAATTTCCCAGTAAATATGATGCTTTTTGTGATAAAATTTTTTGGCTTTCTATATTTTGTAATTCTGAACCACCAATAAATTCTAATAAATGAATCTTCTTTTTACTGGTTAATTCTTCAAAAGAAAATTCATATCTTTTATCATTGTCTTCTTTATTTATCAGAATAAATTTTTTGAAATTACTAACTAAAATATATTTGGGTAGTTTAACTTCATCAACTTGTTTTATTCTTTCGTAATAACTTTCTGCTTGTTTTATTGCGGGTTCAAGATTTGTAAAACTTGCTGATTTGTGTTCGACTAATAGCACACGTGGATAAAATACATCAACAAAACTTGTGTTTCCGTGCTCATTTTTTACAGAATATTCAAATGTTGCGTATTGTTGAAAGCAAACCCCAAAAACATCGAACAAATCATTATAAAACAATTGTTTTTGTTTTTCTTCGTCTGTATCGTTTTTATGTTTTTTGACAAAATCTAAAAATTTCTCTTGGTTTATCATAATTGACATTATACCAATTATGATAATACGTAGCAATTAAAAACATAATTTTGCTATTTTTTTTTAGTGAAAGAGTGCTTTATAATGAAATAATTCCATCGGCAAATTCGATACTGGTCGGCTGACCGTCGCCAATTTTGCTGATGATTTTATTGTTTGCGTCACGCACAATTGCATAGCCACGTGACAACACGTTTTTATAACTAAGTGAATTTAGCATCTGCCCCAGGTGTAAAACACCCTGGGTCAAGTTGCTAAGACGATTTTGCATAATGTTTGGAAATGATGAAACAGCATCGATTTTTTGATGGGCGTTCGTCATCTTTGCGCTGATGATAATGTTCATTGTTCGTCCCACATCGTCCAGTCTTTGCGTATGTTCCATCAGCATTTGCTTTGGGCTTTTTATAACGATGGATTCCATACGCTGCTTGGCATTTATTAAGCGTGTTGTGAAATTACCAGACAATCGCACCCACATATTGTCAATTTCTTGGAACAGGGCCAGTTTTGTCGGCACAACCGCTTCGGCGGCGCCGGTTGGTGTTGGCGCACGATAATCAGCCGCAAAGTCAATTAACATCCAGTCTGGTTCGTGTCCAACCCCTGAAATCAGGGGAATATGACTGGCGGCGGCGGCCCGAACAACAATTTCTTCTGAAAAGGGCAATAAATCTTCCAGACTGCCACCGCCACGTGCCACGATAATAACATCGACATTATTCATTTTGTTAAAGTATTCAATCCCTGCTGCAACTTCGCCCGCAGCGGTTGCCCCTTGAACTGTTGCGGGGTAAAGCAATACACGCACAGGAAAACGTTCACGCAATCTGTTTTGAATGTCTTGAAATGCGGCGCCGGTTGGACTGGTGACCACCCCAATAACTTTTGGCAATCGGGGCAGGGGCTTTTTCTTGTTTTCGTCAAACAGGCCCTCAGCGGCCAGTTTCCGCTTGCGTTCTTCCAGCATTTTAAGAATTGCACCCACACCTGCCATTTCAATTTCGCTTGCAACAATCTGATAATTACTGCGTGCCGGATATGTTGTAAAGCGACCGGTTAAAATAACCTCTAACCCATCTTCTAACTTAAACGGAATCGGTGTTCCCCGCCATACAATAACAGAAATAGCCGCCCCTGCGTCCTTGATTGTCATATAAATATGACCTGATGTTGCCCGTGTAATTTGCGACAATTCGCCACGTATTTTTATGCGTGGAAATGCACTTTCTACAACACCCTTTAACAATGCAGATGCATCTGTCACACTAAAAACAGTGTCGTTATTAACAGCCGGCAGGGGTTTTTGCATAATATTACTCTTTTGCGTTGTTGGTTTTCACAAATTGCATAAAGTCCATCCCGATAGAGTGCAAAAATCGCACAACAGTATCCTGGGCTTCACGATTTATTTTCACAGGTTGTCCCATATAGTATGGCACGGTAAATCGGTCGTATTCGTATTGGTCGTATGTCAAATCAAATACCTGGCCTGATTTTATGTGTTGCACATAATAGTGTGGTCCATACGCCCAAATTTCATTTATATACATTAGTCGCCACTCTTTCGGGGCGTTCATCAAACCTACAAACGCACAACTTGCCGCCTTGCAGAATCCATATGCGTCATACGGGAATTTTTTGTAATCATCACCAATCGTGCGTGAAAAAGTCGCCTGTTTTACCGCATCAGACTTAAAACTATCACGAAACAACAGAACAAAATTTTTGGCCTGCATACGTGACAACTTGTCCAGGCCCATTGTGTCCAATTGACCAATCAGCTTTTTAGTTGCAGATTCAAATAATTGTTCTTTTGCTTTATCCATACAGGGCAGTATAGCACACCACCCCCATTATTTCAATTTATAATTCGGTCAATGGCCATCGTGGACGTGGCGCCACAGGTTCTTTGACGACATTGCCAATTGCAAAATTTTCCAATCCCGCCCAGGCAATCATTGCCCCGTTATCTGTGCATAAATTCATTGGTGGTGCCGCAAAAATCATATTATTTTTCTGGGCCATTTTTTCCATTGCACTGCGTATGGCACTGTTTTTAGCAACTCCACCTGCAACCACCAGTGTTTTTGGTGTCGCTTTACGCACACGGTCATCTTTTAATGCGTTTTGCAGTCTGTTTGTGATGCAGTCCACAACCGCCGCCTGAAACGATGCGCAAAAGTCATTTATATATTCCTCAGACAATTCACCTGTGTGTTTATCCAAGAACGTCCTTGCCGCTGTCTTGATTCCGCTAAATGAAAAATCACATCCTGGTTTATCACACAACGGCCGTGGAAATTTGAATGCATTCGGATTACCCGCTTGCGCCCGTTTATCAACAATCGGCCCCCCTGGATACCCCAGTCCCAGCATTTTTGCCACCTTGTCATAGGCTTCACCCGCACTGTCGTCCAATGTCTGACCAATCATTTCGTATTTGCCGACACCACGCACCAACAGTATTTGACAATGTCCACCCGACGCCAGCATTAACAAATAAGGAAATTCAATCTGCACCCCACTGGCACTGCCGTTTGCCAGTGTTGCGCTCAGACGTGGAACCAATGCGTGTCCTTCCAGATGATTAACCGCAACCAACGGCTTGTTTGTTGATTGTGCAATACCGGTTGCCGCCATCCAGCCGACTAAAACCCCGCCAATCAACCCCGGGCCCGCCGTTGCGGCAACAACGTCTATGTCGTCAATTGTTTTGTTTGCCTTGGCAAGGGTTTGCTTAATAACATCGTCAATTGCCAATATGTGCGCCCGTGCCGCTAATTCAGGCACAACACCACCGTATTTTTGATGTTCTGGAATCTGTGAATAAATAATATGCGCCAGTATATTTCTGTAGCTATCAACGATTGCTGCCGACGTTTCGTCACACGATGATTCAATCCCCAGACACAGGGTGGGGCGCACACTGTGTGTGTCGCTTGTTAAATTACCCATATCCATTATAATCAGTTTTTCGTCACTCATTTTATTTCAACCAATGTTATCCCCAGATTTGTTTTGTCTTGTGTTCGATTGTCGATATATTCATCCATATCAACATCGACGACCCTGCCTTGTGTGCTTGATGCGTGTCGCAACATCCCATTAGGCAACAGCAATCCCATATGCACCACCGCTAAATCAGTTCCTATTTTATCACGTAATTCTGGTTTGTCAGTAATAAACAACACTACCAAAGTTTTTTCCGGCAGTATATTTTTTGCATTTTTATAAGGTATATATTCTATATCGACCACCTGTGGTGTAAATTCGGTTTCAATATTATGAACCTTCTTGAACCAGGATTTTTTATCTATTTTTACACTTCGCACCTGAACAGGCCCATAACGATTGCTGACATTTTGCACGACATCTGAATTATTTTGCAACCAATCAGTTTCAATAAAATGATTGCGAGCAAGAAAATCAACTTGTCCATTTTTATATCTGATTTTATTCAGTTTTTTTAAGTTGTTGTCGGCAATAACTGTTTCGACAAACGTCGTGCAATCAAACGCATCAAACCGAATTAGCGGATCGTTGTCTGGGGCAACTTCTTCACCCAACGGCGAATTTAAATACCTGGCACCTAAAAAATACTGGCCAGGAAAGTCTGTATTCCCCAGACTGCACCCAGCCAACAAAACAGATAATAAAAAACGAAAAATCATTTATAAGTTTTCTTTTAGTTGCATTCCTGTGTGGCACAATGATGCGGCATCACGAATTGCCATTTCCCCACTGTCGGGCAGGGTTGCCATTTTATCGATACAGGCGACCAATGTATCTGTATTTTCATCTGCCCCAACCAAGATTTGGACTGCGGCAACCCGTCTATCTAAATCGGCCGCCCGCCAATCTTTTAACACGCCTGTTTCCAGCGTGCTGCTGCGTTGTGCAAAAAAGAACACAACAATAACCAAAATCAACACAGCAATTCCGATAAAAATCTTGAAATATTTCTTAATAAAATTCATCTTACCTTCCTTTTATTGTTGTTCATTAGACGTGAAAAATGCGGACGAATCAGGCGTGCATTTTGCAACAACCGTTGTTCTGTCATAATTTCTGGTTCACGATACATAACCGGACCATCAACGAAAATCTTGTCGCCTTGGGTTGTCCACATCAGGTCATTTTCAAATTTATCGATGTTGATATTTTTGGCCTGCACACGATAAACCGTTGTCCACACAATATGTGGTTCAAGTGATTCTTTTTGTGATGCGTCTAATATTGCCCGTGCTGTATCTTGGTTGGCACAAACAAAGACCTGAATCCCAGCATCACACCATTGTTCGCCACGACCAACAACGTGACTAGAATTTCCCAACATATACCCAACCATTTTATTTATTTGCATACTAAAAACCTTTGACTATTCGCATTTTACCAACCACACATCATAATCAGGATGTTGCAAAGGATTCATACCTGGTTCATTACGGCTCATCCAATTGCTAAAAATCAGTCCTTTGGAACTTTCTGAAATTTCGATAAAGGCAAAGAAATCTTCTGCCTGAAAAGGGTCCGTCTGCTTGCACGCCCGAATATTTATAAACAATTTTTCGAATTGCTTTTCTTGGTTAACAGGAATAACAAATTCCTGAACTTTGCCGGCATCTTTATTCATAATCCGAACAACCGCCGTATTGCGATTAACAAACGCATCTGCCACATCGGGCAGGGCGCAAACTACCAAAATTCCAAGTAATAAATTTTTCATACCTCGAATTTTACAGATTCAACCGCCTAATGTCAAATTGTTAAATATCAAAATATTGACAAACAAATTATATGTGCTAAATTAAATACTATGATAAAATTATTACCTGAAATACATCAGGCATTTGACCGCACCCCAAACCCCAGACTAGCACTTCACGACTATCTGGAATGTTATGTTTTGGATAAAATCTTCCAAAACGACTATTTTCGTCGCAATTTTGTATTTTCGGGCGGTGCAACCTTAACCAAGTCATATCAAATCAGCAGTCGTATCGGCCGTGATTTAGATTTATCCTTGATAAATTTCACAGACCTGTCATCTGGGCGCACCAAACGTCAGTTAAATAATTTCAAGAAAACGTTCAAAACATTTACTTTTTCGAACATTTATTCAAAACTAGATTCGATTATCAACCACGATGAAATGTTTGACATTATAACCGACCGTGATTGGCCATCGCCTGAAAACACTGGTCGCCACGCATCATCACCGGCACTGCATTTGTTATATCGATCTGAATATGGTGATGGCCACCTGTGCATTGAAATCAGCGCCCGCAAATATCGTTCCGCTCAAATATCATACCGTGGGATTGTGCCGTATTCATTACCACAATCATTTGCCCCAATTCCAACTGTGGCATATCAGCAAACATTCTGGGACAAGGTTTTTGCCCTTCATTCCAATGCGCTGTCACGGACGCCCCACGTTGATAAGTCCTATTCACGTCATTACTGTGACGTGGCGTTGTTGTCTGATTTTACAGACCTAGAACGAACGCATCATATGTTATCAGACACAATTTCGTATCAGAAAATACACACAACAAAAATTATTCCATTACAGCACGCACGTGATGTAATTTTAATCCCAGACGACAAAACACTATATCAACTTTCTGATGATTATTATGCGATGTCTGGCACATTTACACAACCTCAGGTTTCTTGGAACACAATTGTCCAGCGATTGCAGACATTAACCCAAGACCTAAAACAATTATAAACGGGGGAAATAACTATGGCAAAATTTGTTTTCTCGGACCCACACTTTGATTCGGCAAGTATAATTATCAACGGCCAGCGTCCATTTTCAAGCGTATCAGAAATGAATGAAACCCTGATAAAAAATTACAACGAAACCGTTTCCAAACAAGACATCTGTTATTGGCTTGGCGACATTATGTATGGCGCAACCAAAGACAAAGTTCGTGCCATATTACAGCAGTTACGTGGCCGTAAATATTTAATTATGGGCAATCACGACCGTGGTCATTCTGAAACCTGGTGGTTATCGTGTGGATTTGATCGTGTATATTCGCATCCGATATACGATGCCGAAAACTATATAATGTTATCACACGAACCATTGCCAGAATTTGGCGATTATGACCCCATAGCGAACATTCACGGCCACATTCATATCCAAGATTATGATTTCAGCAATCATAAAAATTGTATAAATGTATGTGTTGAAAAAACAGGCTATCGTCCTGTTCCACTTGTAAATCCATTTTTACAAACCCGCCGCATATTCTCTCGTTAAGATAATAAAAAAAGGAAGTAAAATGAAAATAGACGCATTATCCAACATCAAATCCATAAACGGTCACGTATTTAGATTTGCAGACGTTGTTGAAAGCATTGACGGCCACCGGGTTCTTAAATTTGATAATGATGAATTGCTTGGCAAATTAAAAATTGCGGCCCAGAACACAGCAACTCATAACAACGAATCAGCAAATCCATATGTTGGGCGCATAAATGAATTTGGAAACTATGTTCAAAATTTATTTGCATCCGAATGCAGAAAACTTGGTTTAAACTATCATACCCCGACCGATACTGACGGTCATTGCAAAGAATCTGGTTATCCTGATGGCTGTATTGAATTACCAAACGGCGACATTTGTTATATCGAGGTTAAAACATTTGCCCACACCAGTGGTCAATCAACACTTCGTTCCTTCTTTTATTCGCCATCTAACACGTCCAAAATAACCAAGGATGCGCCGCATTTATTAGTTGGGTTTGCAACCACCAGCGAAAACGCCAAAGGTCCACATACAATCCTGGATTGGCATTTTACAGATATGTTTTTGAAAAATGTCAAATTGAAACTAGAATTCAACCAAGATAACAAAAACCTTTACAAGCCCAGCGACCTACTTTAACGGTAATTCTGGGGCGCAACATTTGTGATTTTGAATACGTTCTGTTGATAATTGGCAATATGTCGGTTCAATTTCAATACCAATAAAATGTCGCCCCAATTCCTTGCAGGCACATCCCGTCGTGCCACCGCCCATAAATGGGTCCAGCACAACATCATTTTCATTTGTCCACGAAATAATATTATCACGTGCCAACCACAATGGAAACTGGGCAGGGTGTGCAATATGCTTGCACATATTTTCTTGACCTGCGGTGTTTCCTTTCCATATGTTATATCTCATACCATATTCTTGAATTGTCCGCTTGCCATTTTTCGAAAAACCACCGTCCGCCTTTCTTGTTGTATTTTCACCCAGTGTAGAATACCCAACATAAATATTTTTTCTGTCTTTTATTGGGTTAAATGTTTTTGGTTTTCCCTTTGAAAACACGAACATATATTCAAATATCTGATGATACCGTGTCTGCGACGGATTGCTGAAATTATTTTTCTGATATATCATTGTATCGTGACAATTCAAACCAATCGATTGAAAGAACAACGCCTGTCTAAACGACGACAAAGTCTCAGAACCATTTATTGTGGCATCGCCCACAATCCAGACTAATACTCCGCCATTTTTCAAAACCCTTTGTAATTCTTTTGCGATGGTTTCAAAATCAAACACAAATCCCTTATAACTACGTAAATTATCATAAGGCGGACTGGTCAGAATAAAATCAACCGAATTATCCGGGATATTTTTTAACACTTCGGCCGAATCCCCACAAATAACTTTATCTAAAAAATCATCTAAAACGCATTTCATAATTTAGATTATAATATTTTTTTCTAATTTTATTCAACCGTTAAATTAGCAACCCCGGGGCAGTGTCATAGTATTCATATTTCTACCCAGAACAATAACCTTTAACTCTGCATCATAGTATCCGTTGGATTGTGTGCGTTGCGTTAATGGCTTGACATTTGTTGTTTCTGGTGTAATACTCATATTAAGAGCATCGGAACTGACCGTTGATTGATTCTCAACGCCACCAGTTTCGGTGCTTTCTAACTTTACATCATAAAACAAGTTCCCTTTTTTATCTTTACCAATCCATATTTTAGTATTATATGGCACATCGTCTATTATCGCATCATTATATAACGGTATAAACGCAACTATTCCATCTTTGCGTGGGTGTCTTGGTAATTCTTCTGTGCCTACGACTGATGTTTCTATCAATTCTTTTAAGTGCGGCACTAACGCTAATTTATCTTTATTGCTACTGTGGCTAATAAATTCGTCAATTCCCGTTCTAGAAACACGTATTTCGCCCAGTGTAGGATGTTTTATATCCTGTTTTCTAACAACCCCAAGCAGATATTTTTTTGCATCTTCTCGCATTTCTTTTATATCAGACTTGGTGGATACATCAGTTTTTTTAGCAAAAACAGATTGATTTAATACATTATCTGTATCTGTGAACTGATTCATTCTTGACATCAAAACTGCGGTTAAACTCTTGCTGGTGCAGTAGTCGCCGTCAAATGAATCGGGATTTTGTTCTTTTAATGCCTAATTCTTGTCTGGGCATTAAGTAATAAACAGGGCGTATGCGCCTTGCAACCGCACCGCCCTGAAAATCATACCCCCCAGCCGTTCCAACACATCACATACGCCACAAAAAATCCCCCATACGGGGGATTTTTTTTACCACGGAACATAGCCTTTTTCTTTATTACAGTCGTGGATACACTTTTTCTTGTTGTTATCCCAATATCTACGTCCTGTTTCATCTTCGAACTCGTTGCAAATCAAACGACATTCGTTGTTTTCCAATATGTATTTTTCTCCTTGATACATACAGGCCGCAATTTCACATTCCTGCACATAACTGCTGGCTGCTAAATCGCCATCTGCACTATACATATTGTTGCAACGTCCGCATTGTTTCCACAGTTCATTTGTCTGGCTGCGGTCATTTGTATAGCCCGGATCACATTCGGTTGCGATACATTCGCCCCACGTATTTGTATCGTGGTTCCATTCCTGCAATCCAATACCGTGTTCCAGTTCACAAACCTGTTCATCAACCTGACACGCATTTGCCGCCAAATGATAACCTGCATCACACTTTGTAATAATGCATTCACCAAATGCGTTCTTACTTGGGTTCCAAACCTGGGTCGCCGCCAATGCATTTGGTGCCACACAACCCGTCACGTCTGATTCACAGGCCTGACCATTTGGATGGAATCCTGATGCACACGATTCAACAACGCAATTTCCATTTTGCTTATATGTAATTGCATTTTCACGGGCGCACGGTTTGCAAACGCCATTTATCAGCTCAAAGTTATAATTACACGACGTTTCGATACATACACCGTCGACAATTTCACACGGATTACCTGTATCTGAACGACCTTCGTAATCACACTCTGCTGGATAATAAGCCTTTTCTTCGACTGGCACTGCGGTTCCATTTACAACTTCATATGGTTCGCACTGCTGATAACAGTCTTTTACCGACTTTGCACCTGCATCCGACATTGTATGTGTTCCACCCGTCAACACAGAACAAGATTTTGGCTTCCCCGGATTGTCTGGATCGTTTGGATCACATACATAACCTTCTGGGCATTCGACACACTTGCCATCTGCCAGTGTATAACCCGCCGCACAAACCTTGATTTCACAGGTGTCTGCAACATTTGCACCATAATAGTCACGACCTGACATCTGTGCGACATTTGCAATGACATCACATTCCTTATAGCAATATGCCACATCATTTGTTCCTGCATCAGACTTTGTATGTGTTCCACCTGTCAATTCCGCACAGGTCTGTTGTTCGCCACCAACACATACACTATCTTCTGGACAGTTGATACATTCATCGCCCACCTGTGAATAACCTGTATCACATCCTGTCACTACACACGCTGTGCAGTTTGCAGCATACGCACCTGCGCTTGCGTCATAATTACAGGTATGTTCACCACTTCCATTTGCGACATCACAGGCCACATCTGTCAGATAGCACGCATCTGCACTTGCACTGGTTGCTGTCTTGGTCATACCATTATTTGGACATGCCGCCCGTGCAGTTGGCTTACCATTATTGTTCTCGTCAGCAATTGGACCATAATTACCAAAGTCCACAACAGAACAATCTTTATCGCCTTGTTTCGCCCAATAATATCCCGGATCACATTCCTGGAATATTACCGTTTCACACGCCGTGTCATATACAGTTGTTTCTGCATTATAATAACACAGTTGAATACCTTTTCCGTGTTCGCCCTGATATGGCGTATCTGTCTTATAACAGAACGTCGGCGCATTAGCAGTCTTAGATTCTGTCATTCCGCCATTCGGACAGGCATCACGCTCCACATCACCTTCTGCACTATAATAATTCTGTCCAACTTCATCACAGTCAATCGACGTATTGGTTGTTTTGTAATAACCACCCTTACATTTATTGACATATTGTTCACGACAATCGGTTGCATATCGTGCGTCGTCTCCTTCGCCACTTGTATACATACATACTTGTGTTCCCGTTCCGTTGCCGGACGCCGATGTAAAGTCAACTGTCTTGAAGCATTCTGTTGCCGCCGCCGCCGTTGTTAATGTTCCCGTAATACCGCCATTCGGACAGGCTGTGCGTTCCAATACCTTGTCAGGACTATAATAATTTACACCAACCTCAACACAGTCAATTAACGTTTGTGCAGTATCATAGTAGTGTCCTGCTGTGCAAGTGTTAACTTCAATATCTTTACACCCAGCAACATATCCCAAGATACCATCGTGATAACAGGTCTGTGTTCCCGTTGCATTTTTGGTTGGTGACACATATGCCAACTGTTGCTTATAGCAAACGCCGATATTTGTTGCCGACACACCTCCATCTGACAAACCGCCATCCAAACAAGCGTTCAACCCGCCAACACTGCCATTGTCTGTCGCAAACTTACCGCCTGGACAATAATGGTTTTCTTTACAGACCATACACTGACTACCTGTGCCTGGATAATAATATCCTGGATTACAGTTTGTTGCCCCCAAACTCCAAACCACAGTCGCAGTTGCATCTGTCGTAGTCGCAGTTAACGCATCGCCACTCTGTAATGTGCCATTTGCGTCAATAATTGTCACATTGCCCAATTTATATCCTGCAAACACATATGCTTCGCCACCCTTGCTTGGCAAGTTTGTTCCCAGACTTACCATTGGTTTTGTCGCCGCCGCATCTGAATACCAACCTGTTGCGTATTTCAGATAAACTGGTCCTTGGTCAGCATTTTTATCTGCATCAGATGCGCTCAAAGTAATCTTAAGCACTGCTGGGGCCCAAACCGCAAACAATTCAGTGTTGGAACCAGTTGCAGATATGTTTGTTGTCGTTGCTGCACCTGCTGCATAACACGTTCCCGTGCCATCTTTGTTTTCGCACCACTTCGCAACTACATTATATCCTGGTCGACTCAATGAACTTGTTGCGGGCAGGGTGCACGAACCACTGTTAAACGTGCATTTTACACTACCTGCGACACTACCAGAACCACCATTCTTATTCAGTGTAACCGTATATTCATTTGGGTTACACTTCGGGCTTGCCCCCGGCACTGCCGTATATCCTGTTTCACAGTTCAATGTATATGTACAGGTTTCATACTTCCCACCCGAATACATTGCCTGTTCGCTATCTGGTGTCACACTTGTGCTATGTGGCACTTCAGATTTATTCAGGTCACAACTCACATAACAGGTTTCTATACTGTCACGTGGATTAACCGATCCGTCACCACCTTCACAAAGTTTCTTATCCAAATCATTGGCAGGGCTGTAATATTTATCTTCTACCGCCGTGCAACCAATAACATTATTACCTTCATAGTAATATCCTGCATTACACGTTAATGGCACAACCTTACAACTCGTGCTATACAGTGCGTTATCGCCAAAACCACTTGTGTAATAGCAATCCCACTGCGCTGTCCCATTCGGGAAGTTTTTAGATGCGTCTGTAATAATCTTGTGGCAATCATTTATTGTTGAGCTGCCATTATTATCAACATAACCACCTGCCGGACATTCGCTATAACAGCCTGTTTCTCCAACTGCCACATTACCATCACCCGAACAATAGTAAGGTGCTATACAGGTTGTCAATGTCCCTGTTTTATAATACTTTCCTGCAACGCACTTCTCTAAATTTTGTGACCAACGTGCATAGAATGTCGTATTACTTGTAAAGGTTGCACCCGACAAGATAGTTCCATCTGTATCTATTGTCTTGGTTCCACCTGTCTGGGCAGTATAATATCCCAAGAACGAATAATTTGTCTTCGTTGGAACCTTGACCTTGTTTATCGTGGTTGCAGCAGCATCATCTGCGAACCAACCAGTCTTATACTTCTGATAAATAGTTCCCGAACCACCACTACCTGTCGCATCATCTAATGTGATAGTATAAGTATCTGGCGAACAAGATGCCACAGTCACAGCTGTAGAAGCAACACCATACAACGTCTTCTTGTAGCCATACTCAATATCTCCTGTTGTTTCCGCCTTATATCCCGGATCGCACACATATGTGAACTTACAGAACGATGAAGGGATATAAATATCTAGCGGATACCAAGCATATCCAACCTTTGGCTTTGTCGATTCTGTACAGGTTGCATTTTCCGGACAAAAATCAACATATTCAACAGTCGGCATACCGTCCTCGCCCAAGACATAGTTGTTAGAATGGTCGCAATCTGGTGACCCACTACCATAACAAGCGCCCGCCTGATTGCTTAGTGTTGCCATAGAAGACTGATCATATGTTCCTACTGGTTGCAAATCCTTACACATCAACGTGCAATATGGTTCTGCATCCGTCATATAATACTTCGTGTCACAGCGGTTTGAACCATCCCAATCTATAGGACATTCATTATCAGACACAATACAAGTTGTTGTTCCATAGTATTGGATACCTGAATTCATCGTGCTGGTTGCGTATGTACACTTACCAAAGTTTGCCGGACAATCTGTTGGTGCTTCACACAACTTTTCACACGCTTTATAGCACCCCGAAACATCCTCTGTCCCCGCATCAGACCTTGTGTATTCACCGTTCGTCAATTCAGAACAAGTATATTGTTCACCATCCTTGCAGACGTGATCTTCTGGACATAAACCACAATCCTCTGGACGATCTGACGTTGTTGCACCATTCGTTGTGCCACCTGCCGGACAGGCTACACGCAATGTTGAAGAACCCGGATTCGCAGACAATGGTTGTTCATCTTCGTTGTTTCTTTCGACGAAATACAGCTGTTCTGGACTATAATAGTTTTCCCCAACTTCAACGCAATCACGTTCGCCGTTTGCATTTACAGAAACCCCGTCGTCATAATACCCGCCATCACAGGTCACAATTATTGACACATCACAATTATATGTATATCCCGTATCAACATTTGTATCTGTTGCATCAGACGTATGATAACAACTGCGTCTATGACCACTATGACCATTTTCCGGTTCATACCAAATATTCCCTAAATAACACTGTTCTATCTTCTCTGATGTAGAACTTGTCGTCGTCACGCCAAGTCCATCGTTCAAATTAGGGCAGGCTGTCCGTATCAACTCTTTCGACCCACTATAATATCCCTTTCCAACCTCGCTACAATCGACATTCGAAGAAGAATATAAATAGTATCCAGCAACACATTGTAATACTGTCTTGCTTTTGCAACTATCTGTATATTCGCCTGTTGATTCATTGTAATAACAGGTCTGACTTCCCTGGGCATAACGTGTATTAGATACATATTCAACGTTTGTTGCATAACAGTCTGTTGCGCTGTCTGACTTTGCCGCAGAAGACACCGTCACGCTCATCGTCGCACCTGCTGCCGTCTTTGCGGCCGTATATTTTCCATTCAAGGCCGAACAGGTTTCACGTCCTGACTCTGTTCCGATACCCTGAATCACTGTCACACCTTCGCAATAGCTACCTACTGGACAGTCCGTGCACGTATCTCCGGTCCCCTTATAATATGTTCCTGCTGGACACGTTAATGAATCGTTCTGGTTCCACGACGCAGTTATCGTAACAGGTTCCGTAAATGAACGTGTCGCCGTTGTTAATTTGCCTTCTGCATCAACAATAATATTTGAACCATACAAATATCCAGAGAAGGTCTGTCCTGCCAGTGTCGGTATTGCAACCGTCGTTATAGCATTATTTGCAGAACTATCTGAATACCAACCTGTATTATATTTCAAATATATTTCACTAACAGTGGATGCCCCCCCATTATGATCCAATGTCACCTTCAAGACCTTTGGCACACAACTTGTTCCAGACACCGCATATCCATCAGCGCAGGATGTTGTATATTCACACGCCGGAATCGTTGTGCCGTTATAATACACTGTTCCCGACACCGGCACCTGTGTTCCATTTGTTATACTGATATTTGAACACGTGTTATAGCACTGTGTTGCAGCACTGGACCCGGTCGACGCTGTTTTTACTGTGCTATCTGCACCACTTAAATCACTACAATTATAAGCCGCTATATCATTCTTTGGACTATAACGTCCAATTTCAGTCAATATACAGGTTGTTGAAGATTCTTCCTGACGATATCTTCCAGCGATACAACTTGTCACCTTAATTGTGCAAGTATTCGAATAATCAGCTTTTGTGCTATTATAATAACACGTCTGATCACCTGCACCCGTCTTATCCGTCAATTCAACATTTTTGCGAACTGTCATACAGGCTGCGCTACTTGTGGCCCCGGCAACCGAAGAAACCGTGCCGCCCGCCGCATCCGCAGGGCAGGTGCGTTCGCAACCATTTGCCCCCGTTTCAGTGCCAGCCGTCACATTGCCACCCGGGCAATAAGAACCCGCACTACAGGTCGTTCCATCCGCTGCCTTTCCAGCCGTGCAGGTAAAGACCCCCAATGACCAGTGTGCATACAATGTTGCCCCACCATCTGTCGTCCACACCTTTGTAGGCGTGCCTGAAGCATCGTAATATTGATCGCCACCACCATTTTTCGCCGAATATATACCCATAAAGTTATAATTCGTCCGTGTTGGCATCGTGGCATCAGGCAAGACCTGATTATACGTCGCCGTCACAGTCGCTGTCGAATTTGAACCAAACACACCGCCATCCGCATCTAATGTGACCGTATATTCCTTGCCCTGACAGGCTGTGCCAGCGGTATTCTTTTCATAACCCGCCAAACAATCCCAGGTTGCCCCGCCATCGCACTTCGCATTTGTCGGACAGTTCACACACGTTCCGCTGGACTGATAAAACTCACTTCCACACGCCCACGTACAGGTGTTATTTGTCGATATCGTCCAATCTGCATTTGTTGGCAATCCTGTACACTGTGTCCACTTGGCCTTCGCTGTCCGATAACCCGTAATGCCCTGATACCCAATTATGTCATCTGGATATAGCAACGTTCCATCGGCTTTGATAAAGTCTTCCCAATATTCGCTTGAACCGTGTTTAAGGAAACAGTCTGTGTCCGATAAAAATTCACAATCATCATACTGATATCCTGCAAACACATATCCCTTGCGGATTGGTATCTTAACAGACGTTATATCTGCCTTATTAGAATCCGTCAACGTGACTCTAGGACCATTATATAGTCCCCCAGTTAGATTGTATTTCAAATAAATTGTGCCACTGCCACCACTGCCACCATTGTCGCCAAGGTCGATTCTTGTATATTCCAATTTCCAGGTAGCAGTAAGAGTCACGGTTCCGCCTGTTATGATATTTTTTATATTTGTGCCAACTTCATAAAGCGTGGAATTATATGTCCAATAAGAAAAAACATAGTTTGTCTTTAACAAATTACCCTGACCCTGAACAATACAATCCTGGTCATAATAACAGGTCTGATTTGCAACCGAACCACTGGTTTGACCATCACCATCATATACAACAGTAATTGCATTTGCGTCCCACTTTGCATAGAACTTCAAATCAGACAAACAGCTTCCCTTTGCAACGCTGGTCACCGCCGAACCGCTGAAATCAGACGATTCATACCACCCCGCAAAAGTATATCCAATTTTTGTCACATTTGTTGGCAGATTAAATGTCGCTGTTTCAACATTACAAGACGAAACCACACTTGTATCGTTAATCGTTCCGCCATTTGTTTCGTATGTGACCGCCTTGTTCCCTTGCAACACCCAGACCGCAGTAAATGTTTTATCCTCAACATATGTCCAAGGAAATGCAGTCCCTGCCGCCTTGACGTCACTTGTTCCACTGACCGACCAACCACTAAAATTATATCCATCACGTGAACAAGTATTTGCCGCCGGTGTAAAGTTGCTGTTGTATGTTGCTGTTGCACCAGCCGGTTCTGTCCCGTCCCCAGCGCCACAGGAATAGGTCACAGAATAGTTATTCCACGCACAAGACGTCGCAGTATTTCCCGCCGCCGCATTACTGCCCGTTGGACAGTCCGAACAAGAAACCGTCACCCCACTTACCGTTGGGTTATAGGTATCAACATTACAGGTCCCTGAATATGTGCACGAATCTGTTTCCTTGGACACTGAACAACTGGCGGCATTTGTTCCCTTGACACAGGCATTACACGCCCACACACAGGTGTTGTTTGTCGATGTTGTCCAATACGCATTATCATCTGGCAATCCTGTACACTGTGTCCAGTTTGCCGACATTGTCCAAGTCTCGTTTTCATTCGCAAGATCGGTTGTAAAGTAAAAATAATTTTCGTTACTTACACCACTAACTGATTTAAGCGTTGTTAAATCCGTCTTGGTTATATCAACCGAACATCCAGAGCTAAGCCCAAAACAAATACTTAGGGCGCACCCTGTGTCTCTGTATTGACACGGATTATACGCATAACCTGTAAACGTATGTCCCGCACGTGTTGGAATTGCAATCTTGGTAATTGCAGTGGACTTAGTTGAATCAACCCAACTAAACGTCTTAGAGGATGGGTCATACTTCAAATAGATTTCTGAAACACTGCTCGAACCACCTGCATTATCGATTGTAAATTTGGTATATTCACGTACCCATTGCGCCGTCAATGTGATTGTTGAGCCCGTGCTAACGGTTGACAGACTGGCCCCTGGCTGAATTATGTCGCCGTCGCACGATGTTGTGCCACCTGTGCACGCCCATCCCACAAACACATAGCCTGTCTTGGTGTATGCGTTGCTTGGTGCCGCACAGGTTGAACCATATGTGCAACTGGTCGGACTGGTCGGCGCACTGCCACCCGTGTTGCCATTACCAGCATATGATACGGTAAATGTATTTGCTTCCCATCCAGCATACAGGGTTGCGTCATCTGTTTTATCCCACGTGCGGGCAGATGTCCCATCGGCATTATAATACTTGGTTCCCGACGTATAGGTCTTGTTATCATACCAGCCCATAAATGTATAACCTGTTTTATATGGCGTTGTTGCCAACTCTTCATATGGCTGCATATCACTGCCATATGGTTGTGTCACAGACGATGGAGTGCTGCCACTGCCACCATTCAGGTCAAACGAAACGGTATATGTATCCACTGTCCATTGGGCATACAATGTCACGGTGGACGTTGGGGCATATGTCTTATCAGCATCACCAACCTCTTCCCCGCCCGTAGTATACCACCCCTTGAACACATAACCATCGCGTTCTGGGGTTGGCAATGTCACTCTGCCATCTGTCCACTGTGCATACAATTCTGTTATCGTTGTATTTTTCTTGGCGGCGGCAATACCTGCTTCGGTTATATATGATTTTCCTGTCCCTGACGGAAGAACCTCAGCTGCAAAATATTGCGTTCCACCACTGATTGCTGTCCAATATCCATTAAATGTATATCTTGCTGTGTCTGACGTTTTCGATACTGAACCGCCATTTGCGTCATATGTGACCGTATATTCACGTGATGGAACATATATCGGGTTTGCCGATGTTGACATTGCCTGGGTTCGATCAGAATCCAAGAACGCCCCAGAATCATATCTGGTATAAACATAACCTGCTGCATTCGTTGCAGATGTCGCTTGACTTGCGACAAAAGTAAACCGACTGTCAATTGGCGTCCACTGCGCATACCAGGTCGTATCCGCAGTAGCATTTTTTCCTACGGTCAACCCGTTGCTGGTAATATAACCTGTCGATGCAACATACTGTAATCCACCACTGGCTGCAGAATAATATCCCTTAAAGTTATATCCTGTGCGTGTTGGCTTGGTTATAGCATTCGCAGCTGTCGTCATCGCCTTGGACCGTGGGCTATCCAAATAGACATTTGTACCATATGTCGTATAAAGCGCTGTCGTGTCACTACTGGTTGCACCATTACCGTCCAATGTAATTTTATAGCCGTTTCCTGTGCAGGCCCCTGTAATACGGGTTCCTGAACCACGATAATTCTGATAACAATCGTATTGGGCATACAATGTTGTCGGCCCTTTTACAGTCCAGGTCGTGCTTAACAGAAGGTTATCAGGATCATCTTCTGCAATGTATCCATTCGCAACCTGGGTTCTACCTGTCGCTGATGTAAACAATCCCGCAGCCGTAGCATTATCCTTAAATCCAAGGGAAGGAATGTGAGTAAACGGATCCAAGACACAATTCGAGCCACCATACCAAGCTGTAGAGTCTGTAAGCTTGTAAAGTTTAGTCCAACCTTCCGTGTCTGCGCCATTTGCGGTATAATTTATTGTAATCTCATTACAATTTGCTTGCCACTGGGCAACAAGGGCTATGGTCGTCGTGGCCCCCGATGGAGTGTATGACGCACCCGCAGCATACGTATTTGTTCCATCCGACCACCCTGTAAACTTATAACCGGTTTTGGTTGGGGTTGGCAGGATAATATTTCCGCAACTTCCCCAGGTTAAATACCACGTATCACTCGCAGATGTATAACGATTTTGTGCGCTTAACCCCTCTCTTGTAAAGCCGTCTTTGTCAACATATGTGCCACCTGAATTTCCATAACTGCCAAAAGCGCATTCGGACGTAGCGGTCGCAGCGGTCCCCGACGGTAACGAACCTCCCTGGGTTTCGTATCTGATTGTATATACTAGTTCGGGCAGTTCAATTTCAGAAATAGCAGTTGTTCGTGTTGGGTCTGAATAAAATGTTCCACTGCCGTATCTTGTATATAAATACTTAGTTCCTTCTTGTGTCGCCTTAATATCTATTCCTTGTGCATTCCCTATCTGCGTTAAAGTAATCACAGTTTCAATCGGTTTACAGGGTGATCCTTGTGTAGCCAAGGTCTTATCTGTGGCATCTCCTGAGACGCTATATCCTGTGTTGCACGTACACCCCGACGCAATATTGTCTGCTCCTGTGCCAGAGTTATCAGGACATTCGTAACAGTCATTATACGTGCCATTTTCGGCAAGATAATATCCCGCACTACACGATGTATAGTTCACGGTCGTTGGGCACGAATAAGCCGCCGCAAATGCATTTGCGCCAACAAACAACATTGCCAAAGTTGCCAAAAACCCCAGGAAACTGCGTTTTCTTCCCATATTCTTCCTCTCTTTTGTGTTAAGGATAGAAAATTTACCGCCATATGCGCAAGTGAAAAAAGTTAATTTTCAATAAAATCAAGAAAAAAATTTCCTTTACAAGAATTTTAATTATTGCAATACGCAAAAAAATAAATTTTTACCCCTGCCAATCACCAAATAATGTATTCTTATAGTTCCCCTCTATGGAGGGGTGGCCAACGGGCGGGGTGGTCAGAGCGTTCATCATTACATACCTAAATTAGCACCCACATTACCTGGGTTCCGGGGTCAAGCCCCGGAATGACAAAAGTTCTTAATCTTTTTATAATAAACACCTACTAATCCCCTTCGCCGGCCGAAGGGGTGGATTGCGAACCGTGTTCGCAAGACGGGGTAGTGGTTATAATGTATGCCAACGTTCCCCTCTGGGCGGGGTGGCACACCGTGCCAGGGTGGTTATTATAACAACCCATCCCCCACAAAAAATCCAAAGACAAAAACCTTCGTCATTCCCGCCAAGGCGGGAATCTATTGCGTCGCAGACATTTTTATACAATCCACACCACAATCCATCACAGACCTAAAACAAAAAAGCCCGTCAAATGACGGGACTTTTGTTTTAACAAATAAATAATTATTATTTGTTTGCTGCTTTTTCTGCAGATGCCGCTGCCAGGTCTTCGACAATACGTGCCTTTTTCCCAGACAACCCACGCAAAAAGAACAACTTTGCACGACGCACTTTACCAATACGAACCTTTTCAATCTTTTCGATTGCAGGGCTATACAGTGGGAATTTACGTTCCACACCGACACCGTATGATTCACGACGCACTGTAAAGGATGCATTATTCCCATTACCGCCATCACGTGCGATAACAACACCTTCGAAAACCTGGATACGGAATTTGTCACCGTCTTTAATTTTAACGTGAACCTTTAATGTATCCCCAGCCTTGAAGTTTGGGATTTTTTTATCTGCCGCCAGTTTTGCAACCTGGGCTGCTTCGATTTTTTTAATAATGCTCATTTTTCATTTTCCTTTATTAAGTCCGGCCGACGTTCTTTTGTTATGTCAACCGATTGTTGTTTCCGCCACCGTTCGATATTGCCGTGGTGACCGGACAGCAGGACTTCTGGGACACTTTGTCCACGCCATACTGACGGACGGGTATATAACGGCCATTCAAGCCCGCCGATTTCGAAACTTTCATTTTGGGTGGTGTCAATTCCACCGTGGACCACATTATCCATCAGGCGAACGCAACTGTCAACAAAAACTTGCGCTGCAATTTCACCCCCTGACAATATATAATCGCCAATTGACAATTCCTTTATATCATATTCGTCTATGACCCGCTGGTCAATTCCTTCATACCGTCCACACAACAGGGTGTATATTGAATTCTGATCTGCAACAAAATCACGCACCATTTTCTGGTTCAAGGTTGCGCCACGTGGGGAAAAATATATGATTTTACCTGGATTTTCAATCGAATCCAATGCCGCCCCCAACACATCAGGCCGCATAACCATACCGGCCCCACCGCCGAACTGGGTGTCATCGACACTGCCATAGTTATTTATTGCAAAGTCACGAATATTTATAACGTCCGCCGTCCAGATGCCTTTTTCCAACGCACGCCCAACAACACCACCCGCCAGGGTTCCCGGAAACATTTCTGGAAAGATTGTCAGTATATTAAAGTGCATTTTATTTCTGATTTTCCTTTTTCGCCGTGGCCAGCATACAAAAATCACAAATCTTTTTTGCAGAACTATATAGCGTTGGTGTTTTTGACGCAATCTGCTGTGTTGTCCCCAGTGTGCGCAACGTCATAACATCTGTATCAGGACCAACAATCGTCTTTGCCAGATTGGCATTTTTTTCAATATAATTACGCAATCTGCAATTTTTGTGTAATCCTGGACAGGCAACCACAACTATCCCCCAAGAACTTGCAATACTAAAACCACTGTTATTTTTTGATTCTGTCATATACTTTTACCTTACAAATACTGTTTTTGTGGCCGTATCAACCGTCGCCCCAACAAAAGACACCATATCCCCATTGTTCAGTTCAATAATATCACCGGCGCCAAAGTTCTGAAAACAGGCAATCGTTCCCAAATTCACATTATCACGAACAACATCAAATCCAATTAAATCAGCCTGATAATATTCGTCATCCTTAACCGGGGGCAGGGCATCCCGTTCAACAAACAGTTCTGTCCCACGCAGTGTTTCGGCGGCATTTCGGTCATCAAACCCACGAATTTTAGCGATTACAACCGACGAACTTGGTTGCACACGCACAAACTTAAAATCATCTGTCCCGAATCTGGAACTGATTATTTTAAATTTGCGAAAATCATCTGGCCGCTCAGAAAAGGTCTGAACACGCACTTCGCCACGGATTCCTTGTGGTGCAACAATTTTCCCAACCAAGATTTTTTTTGATTCTGTCATATTATTTTTGATTTTGCGCCAATTGTCTTGCTCTAAACTCACGCAATTTCATACATTCTGATGAAAACGCAGGGCATTGACCGCCCGTCAGATAATACACAGGCTTGTTTTGCAACATTGCCTCGGACATTTGGCGATAAAATTCATCCATACGTTCGACTTGTGAACAGACTAAATTTTTTGCACACGGGCACTTATCAGACATAACCATAAACCTTAACTTAATTCTGCCCGGGTTTCCCCGGGCATACCTAAGAACAAAAAATTATTCTGCGACTGCTTCTGCTGTTTCCGCAGGTGCTTCGGCTGCTGCCTTGGCGGCTGCTTCTGCAGCGGCTTTTTCTGCTGCAATTTTTGCCAACTTTTCAGCCTTATCTTTAATCTTCATCTGTGTTTTTTCAGACTGCAAATGCTTTTTAGTCTGCACAGGAATTGCCTTTGGTTTAACCAAACCGGCCTTGGCCAAAAATTTATAAACACGGTCTGAAGGCTGTGCGCCTTTTGCCAACCAGGCTTTAACTTCATCCAATTTCAAGATAACACGTTTTTCGCTATCTTTTGCCTGCATTGGGTCGTATTTACCGACGACTTCCAAGACATTACCTGAATTACGTGCATTGCGTGAATCAGTCACAACAATGTGATAGTATGGACGTTTTTTTGCACCGAAACGTGCCAAACGAATAACAGTTGCCATATTTTTTGCTCCTTATTTTATAACTGTTTTTCCCGGTGTTGCCAACAATTCGAACCACGTCAAAAGTGACATCAAGAACGAAAACTCGTCGGATGATGTTCCACACGCATACTGCGAACTGGTTTTATATAAATGGCAAACTTTTGGGATTTGCAGGACAATATTAGACTATAATCCGCAAAATGTCAACTATTTATTACTTTTGTTGGTTTTGTTCTGGACATTTATCTTTGTTTCATATAAAATACTCAACACTGCGGGCGTGGTATAATGGTAGCACGTCAGCTTCCCAAGCTGAAGACGAGGGTTCGATTCCCTTCGCCCGCACCAAAAATCAGGCCGACCCTTGTGGTCGGATTTGTTTTTTGGATTGCGGCGAGGAAGAGAACCCGACCAAGAGGGTTCGGAGCGTCAGTTGACGAGAACAAGTGAAAACGACGTTCGAGTCTTACGTAGCGAAAGGGGCCCATAGAGCAAAAGCGAATATGGGAATCAGACATTCCCTTCGCCCGCACCATCCGCTGTTGCTGATTGGTTTTGTATCTTTATTTCGTTTTGTGTAAACGGTTATATCGGCGTTGCACTTCTAGTTGTTGAACGGCCAGATCATATTTTTTCTTCAATGCTTGCAATTTTTTGTCTTTGATTAATGCGTGAATGTGTACGGTGGGGTGTGATTCTTCTAGACACAACCGTTTGCCACAAATAACGCAAATAGGGTTTATGTAAACTCTGTAATAAACTTGGCGCTTTATGTTGCGTATAATATAATCATCTACATTATTTCTGACAAATTTTGTAATTTGTGTCGCGTAATGTGCAGAATCACGTTGCGCCTGTTGCACCTGTTGTGGATTTATGGTGATGTTTTTGATATCAATTTGATCGGCTGGTTT
The DNA here is from genome assembly GCA_017471805.1 of Alphaproteobacteria bacterium. Classification (GTDB taxonomy): domain Bacteria; phylum Pseudomonadota; class Alphaproteobacteria; order Rs-D84; family Rs-D84; genus Enterousia. The sequence continues at coordinate 11,228 of JAFURS010000016.1, read as the reverse complement.
TACCCCAATGTGATATACCTCATTTAAAATAAGGTTGGAAACTTGTTGGGTCAATTTGTTATGTTCTGGGCTGGAGAGGTGACGTTCTTTGGCTTTTTGGGCGTATATAAAGTCTCCGACGACACAAATTGCCGGACCTAGGATTAGGGCAGCGATCAGGCCCCAAACAACTATTTTGAAAAAATCATCGTCACCACTACCGCCACCACTGGGTAATGTGCCACCTTGTTGGGTTGAATAAAATGCGGCACCGCGGGCGCCACCAAGTTCTGTTGTTATCATGATATTCGCCTTTTTAATTATTTCCCAGAAACGGGGATTTGTAATTTTTGTTTTGGAAAAATCAAACCAGGGTTTGTGATATTGTTTCTTTCTGCAATAATGCTAAACAATACACCACGGCGCATAAAGTTTCGGGCAATAATCCACAAACAATCCCCACGACGAACCGTATAGTATGTATCATCATCGCCGGTCATTTCTGGCATAACAAATTCGTGCATAACCGTTGCAATGGTGCGCCCATCCCCATCGTGCATACGCACCGCCAACTGATACTGTTTTCCTGGCACCAAATCACCAACATTGGCCCCCAGTCCAAAATGCTTATGATCTGACACACGTGCAAAGCCAAAGTATTCGCCATCCATTGCCAACGACACACGCAAGCGTGGCAACCCGTCCCCGGTTATAACGATACGACCGGTATCCAGATAGTCAATTTTTGAAACTGCCAAATCCCCATCTTGCAACATTGCAGGTGCCTGTAATAGGGTGCTGCCTGTCTTGGTCATCAGCAACGACACAGAATTTTCTGCCCCGGCTTCGGACACATATACAAATACTTTATCAGACGATTTAACTTCTGGTTCGGCCCCCAACAGCGCAATTGTATAATTGCCAGGCGCCCAAACATTTGCAGGTGCATAAACAAATTCCCCGGCATAGTCCGTGCGTTCTGTGGCGACAATCTTGTTATTTACCATAATTGAAATGTTTTGATGTGGCAACCAACGACCTGCAATAACAATACTGCCGTTTTTTTCAATGCGCACAATATCAAACTCTGGCACAGTTATATTATTGACTTTTTGCACCACTGGTTCTGGGACAGCCGGCACAACAATCACACGTGATTCAACCGTGCCACGAATAAATATCACCCATATTGCAATAAAAATCACAATCATTGCACACAGCACCGGAAACCAATACGCCCGCAGACCGGTGCGACGTGTCCGTGCGGCCTCTACATCTGCCTTGTCAACAGACTGATTTTCTGTATTTTTATGCGATGGTCGTGCAAAACAGTTCAACGACTTCAAGAACCCACGTGTATATTCACGACGGTTTTCCAGCCAATCATTTTGTTGTGCAATTGAATCATTTATCAAATCATCCGTAGAACGTTTTGTTTTTCCCATATTATTCTTTTTTGACATACCAAAAACTCCTGAGTGCCAAGTATTTTAATCAGTTTAGACAAATTATTCCAAATAATATTTCTTTGTCAATTTATTTATGGTATAATTTTACAAAAAAGCGGGGGATAACTAATGAAAAAGATAGGAATTATGACAACAGGTGGCGATTGCAGCGGTTTGAACACTGCGATTCAACGAATAATGCACGGTGCGTCCCTTCGTGGTTGGGACGTTTATGGAATCCTGGACGGCACCGACGGTTTATGCACAAACCCGCCAGCTGTGGTTAAATTAAGTGATATGATGTTGCCGATTGAGAACGCACGCCTTGCAGGCAGTTTTCTGCACAACGGCCATTCTAATGCACTAAACTTCGAAACAGCAGCTGAAACCGGCCACCTTGACACATTTAACAAGAAACTGCGCAAATCCTTAAAAACATTGGATTTAGATGCACTGATTTTAATCGGTGGCAACGGCAGTCTGTCACTTGCCTGGGCAAATCGGTCAATTTATCGTGATTTACAATTGGTCTGTATCCCCAAGACAATTGACCTGGACATACCACTAACCGAACGAACAATTGGTTTTGATACCGCTGTGCAACAATTAACCTCGTTCTGCGACCAACTAATGCTGACCGCACGCAGTCATCATCGTTGGTTTGTTGTTCAGGCAATGGGCCGTGATTGTGGGCAATTGGCACTGCACGCCGGTATTGCGGTGGGCGCAACGGCCATTCTAATCCCAGAAATAAAATTTGATGTTAACAATTTAATCAAACAAATTAAACAGTCGCCTGTTGACTATGGTGTAATCATCGTTTCCGAAGGTATATCATTGCGTGGACATTCGGGCCGTCCGGCTGATATGATTTCCCGCAAATTAACATCGGCCGGCATTCCAAACCGCACGGCTTTTCCCGAACATACCCAACGGGCAGGGGACACCACCGCCACAGACCGGATTCTGGCAACACGCTTTGCAGATTGTGCCTTGACTGCAATTGAAAATGGCGAAACCTATGTTATGACCGTCCTTGAAAACGACCTGGTTCACACTGTCGCATTATCAGACGTCATCGAAAACGGCGAATCCGTTGCTGATCCTAAAATCCCAGAATTGTTCACATCCAACGCCTATGTAAATTCCGACAGTCCACTACTGGCATTGGCATACGATATGGGGATTTATATCGGGGAATTGAAATAAAAAACGGGCATTGCCCGTTTTTTGTATTATTTTGTTTTCGTTCTCAGATACGTTTCTGCAATTTTGCACTTTACAATATTACAGAAATCCACGTTGTTATCAACGGCACGCAAATGGGTAATTTTATTACAAACTTTCCCTGTCTGCGAACAAATCTGCCCTGGCTGTTTTAGATTCACAGGTTTTAATGCCGGCTTGTTCAATTTCAAATCTTTGTATTTTGCACAATGTTCAATCAAAACAACCAAATCACGCACAGTCCTTGCCGCCATAACATCTTCGTGCAGCAAAATTCCTTCGGGTAATCCCAATGAATCTTCGATTAAAACACCGATTTCTGCACGGTCAATTGAATCCAACGCCAAATCATTTGTCAAATTGGTATCTGGTGTAATTGTTTTGCCATTTGAATAATCACTTAAAATAGCACTTATTTTTTTATACATAAATTATATCCTTTTTGCTTAGAGAATAATTTTTACACAAATCCACGATAAGTCAACAAAAAATATAGCATCAAAAAAATCCCCCAAACGGGGGATATTTATTTATTATTTTTCAGAAAAATCTGCATCGACTGTGCCGTCATCGTTTTTCTTGTCGCCGGCATCAGCATTTGCCTGTTGTTCGGCCTGCGCCGCCTTATAGACCGCTTCGCCTAACTTCATTGCTTTTTCTGACAACGCATCAGTTTTTGCCTTCAAAGATTCTGCGGTTGCATCTGCCTTGGCCAATTCGTCTGCCAATTCTTTTTTTGCATCCTCGATTACTTTCTTTTCGTCCTCAGAAATCTTGTCACCGTGTTCCTTCAAAGACTTTTCAATGCTGAAAATAGCCGTTTCTGCGGTATTTTTCGCTTCTGCCAATTCACGTTTTAGTTTATCCGCTTCTGCATTTGCAGCCGCTTCATCAACCATACGTTTAATTTCGTCTTCACTTAAACCGCCATCAGACTTAATTGAAATTGCCTGTTCTTTACCTGTGCCTTTATCCTTGGCAGACACGTGAACAATACCATTTGCGTCAATATCGAACGACACTTCGATTTGTGGCATACCACGTGGGGCAGGGGCAATACCTTCCAGATTGAACTGACCCAATAACTTGTTATCAGCCGCCATATCACGTTCACCCTGAAATACACGGATTGTCACCGCCGACTGATTATCTTCGGCTGTGCTAAACACCTGTGATTTCTTGGTTGGAATTGTAGTATTGCGGTCAATCAAACGTGTAAATACGCCACCCAAAGTTTCAATTCCCAATGACAAAGGTGTCACATCCAACAACAAGACATCTTTTACATCGCCTTTCAGAACGCCACCTTGAATTGCTGCGCCCATACCGACAACTTCGTCTGGGTTCACACCCTTGTGCGGTTCACGTCCAAAGAATTCTTTTACTGTTTCTGCAACCTTTGGCATACGTGTCTGACCACCGACCAAGATAACTTCGTTAATCTGTGATTTATCCAATCCTGCATCTTTTAATGCTTTTTTGCACGGTTCGATTGTGCGTTCAATCAAATCCGCCACCAACGATTCCAACTTTGCACGTGTCAACGTTGTGTTAAAGTGCTTTGGACCTGTTGCGTCCGCCGTCAAATATGGCAGGTTAATATCTGTCGATGTCTTAGACGACAATTCAATTTTCGCCTTTTCTGCGGCTTCTTTCAAGCGTTGCAACGCCAACTTGTCGCCTGATAAATCTATACCAGACTGTGCCTTAAATTCCGCAATCAAGTGTTCCAAAATACGTGCATCAAAATCCGAACCGCCCAATGCAGTATCACCATTTGTGGATTTTACTTCGAACACACCATCAACAATTTCCAAGATTGAAACGTCAAACGTTCCACCACCCAGGTCATAAATCGCAATAACGCCGTCTTTGCCTTTGTCCAAACCATGCGCCAACGCAGCAGCGGTTGGTTCATTAACGATACGCAAAACGTTCAAACCGGCGATACGACCGGCATCTTTTGTTGCCTGACGTTGTGAATCATTAAAATAAGCCGGCACTGTGATAACTGCATCTGTGACCGTTTCGCCCAAATAACTTTCCGCATCTTTCTTTAACTTTGCCAAAATCATTGCAGAAATCTGAGATGGCGCATATTTCTTGCCGTCCATTTCCACCCAGGCATCACCGTTTTCGCCGGCAACAATTTTATACGGCACACGTGCTGCGATTTCACGCACAGCAGGACTGTCAAAACGCAATCCCATCAAACGTTTAATTTCATAGATTGTATTTTCAGGATTTGTCACCGCCTGATTTTTTGCGGTAATCCCGACCAACTGTTCACCACTACTTGTCAATGCAACGACCGATGGTGTTGTTCGTTGACCTTCTGCATTTTCGATGATTTTTGGATCATTGCCATCCATAAAAGCCATTGCAGAATTAGTTGTTCCTAAGTCAATACCTAAAACTTTTCCCATATTTTTTACTCCTTAAAATTTTCGCTTACCCACCATATAGTTAATCAGAAAATGATTTCAAGTGGCAATAGACACATTTTCTTATTCTTTTTCAAATAAAAAACCGCCCGATTGGGCGGCAAAACATTTTTGATACAAAATTATTTTTTAGACGCTGCCATTTCTGCGGACTTGGCTTTTTCGTCTTCTTCCATTGGCATTTTACCACCAATGATTGCGAACGCCAATTCTGCCTGATGCAATCCTAATTCAACACCTTCTGGCAATACCAGGTCAGTTCCGTGAACCACGTCACCGATTGTCAAGGTTGCCAAATCGATAATGATTTTTTCTGGGATAACATCGACCAAACCACGCAATGCAACCTTACGCACTGCAAAGTTCAATGTTCCACCCAATTTCAAACCCTTTGAAATATCGGCGTTGATAACTTCGACAGGCACCACCACGTTAACAGGCTTTTTAACATCGATACGTTTAAAGTCTGCGTGAATTGCTGCATCTGACACTGGATGATATTGCACATCCATCAACATAGCGTCTTCTGTGCCTTCATTTGTTTTAATTTGGAACAATTTAGTCCGCAAACCTGTTTTTTTCAGCAACATTTCGAATTCACGACCGTTCAATTCTATAGCGATTGTGGCTTTCTTTTCCCCGTAAATAACAGCAGGGATATTTTTGTTATTGCGGATGCTACGTGCGGCCCCCTTGCCAGCAACGTTGCGAATTTCTGCGTTTAAATTAATTGCCATTTTTTTATCCTTTTATAGCATTTGTTATATGTTTCACATTGCCTCCAAGGGTGCAATGCGCCGCACATATTAACCCAAAAAACACGAAAAATCAAGTGATTTTATTTCCAAACACTTGGAATATTTGTAAAATCCGTCAATCCTGTATCGTTCATATACATTCCACCTACCTGCTCACTTGTCGCATCGGGCCAGCGATTATACAAATATTCACCATTTATCTTCGCCGAATTACCACTTAATCCATAACAATCTGAAAACATATAACTAAACACCCCTGTTTTAAGCCCACCGGTCAAACCATTAAACATTCCATTTGGTATGTTCGATAAACGTTCTGCGCCCTCGAACATACTGTAAAACATATATTCATCAATATCACCTGTAATTCCATCCAGCAGGGTTTCCGGAATGCTTGTCAACGCATCACAATACATAAAAGCCCCCGCAAAACACGGCTGTGTTCCATCCGCCAACGTTGGGAACACACGCCCCAGACGTCCATATAATTTTGCTACACTCCAATAATCTGTCACCCAAATTGCCGAAATTGCGGGTACCCATGCCGTCGCAAAAACAGTTTTATCATACTGGGTCGCACGACCGCCTAACTTTACAACATAGGCGCCCGGCGTATCGTATCGATGAACGACCTCTAATTCAGAGGTATCAGATTTAGAAATATTTTCTGTATCACCATCACCCCAATCAACAACAAATTCGCCCGCCGCGGTCAGCAAAAAAGTAAATTCTGTCGTCCCATCCACCAACTCTATTGCGAACGGATATTCTGCGCTTGTCACACTATCATTCCACACGTCATCATCTGGATTATCAGGCACCGATGTATTTTGCCGTATTAAATCCCGAACGACGGTATCAACGGCAACAGTATCAGCAACAACAGTTGTTGCAAATACGCCATTACCATAGTCGGTTGTTGCAGTTCCATTCAGCATTTCATTTGCAACATCCACCGCTGTCAACAGGTATTTCATATTCGCTGCAACACGTGGATTGCTCAGTTCGGCATTATACGGAACGGTTATATTCCACCTTTGATTTATTGCATTATGAATATATTCAACATTTACAACCTGTGCGGCATTTGCCCACCCACAAAGCACAAAGAATATAAATATCAGAATTTTTTTCATCGGTGGCGGGTCCTATGGTGCGGTGGGCAACGGCGGCGTGGAAACCACCAACGTCCCCGATACAGTATATGTACCCGCCATTGTTTGGTTTGCGGATGCAGATACATCAACCTTGGTATTATCTACATATGTTGTTGATGCAATGTCAGCCAGTGCCACGCCTGGCATAAAACACATCATCAAAATACCACATATAAATTTCATCGCCCCCCATAAAAGAAAATACCGCCACAAAATGTAAAGCGGTTGGAGGTTCGAAACTATAAAACGGTATAGTGGGCTTATTCAATATATTCGCCACCCTCCAACCGATTGGTTGGAGATTTATCATCTGGAACAATACCAGACGCCGTTTTCGTGGGTTTCGACACCCCAATGCCAGAACACCTGGCACTGTCCGTACTATATCACATTTTATAAGACTTAATCAACCTATTTTCTTTCCAAAATCAAAAATCTGGCACGACCGTATGTTTTGTCACGCAACACAGACCATATTTTTTCATCAGGAATCACATCATTACCAACTTCCTGTTCCCAGATTAAAATCGTTCCTGGCCTGGCAACTTTCCCCAGCCGTGCGACCAGACTGCGCCCCAGCCCTGGGGTCGAATAGGGCGGATCTAAAAAAATCACATTAGCATTTGCACCAAACTTTTCTGCACCGGCAACCGCATCAGTATGCACAATCGTCGCCCGATTTCCCACCGCCAGCATTGCCAAATTATCACGAATTGTTTTCAGCGACGACGGCGCAACATCTGTCAAAACAACCTTTGCCCCCGGCCACCGTGACAGACACTCAAACCCAAACGCACCACTGCCGGCAAATGCGTCCCATACCACCAACGAATTACCATCTTCGATAATTCCAGCATCCAGCATATTAAACAACGCAATCCTGGCCCGATTTTGTGTCGGGCGTGCATCCATCGGCAGGCGCAACTTACGCCCTTTGAACTGACCTGAAATAATTTGCAATTTTGAATCCATACGTTAAAGTATAAATTATGAATTTTATGAATCAAGCCTTTGTTTGTGCAAAACACGCATTTAATCACGATGACGTTCCGATTGGGGCGGTAATTGTCTGTGACGGTAAAATAATTGCCCGTGGCGAAAACCAGGTGCAAAAAAAGCGCAACCCAACATTACACGCAGAAATTGTTGCAATTAACCGTGCCTGCAAAAAACTGGGGCAAAAGTTCCTAGACAACTGCGACATTTATATCACACTTGAACCGTGTGCTATGTGCGCAACGGCGATTTCATTTGCCCGCATAAAAAACATATACTTTGCGGCCCGGGACGAAAAGGGCGGTGGCATAACATCTAATGCCCGTATTTATGAAACTGACCGCCACCTGTGGAAACCAAACGTCGAACAATTATCAGAATACGCCGACGAATCCGCCCAATTATTAAAAGACTTCTTTGCAATTCGTCGCAAAAAATAATGCGCCATCTGGCGCACTATTTATACCAAGGACTTTCCTGTCATCTCTGACGGTTGTTTTATTCCCAGCAACTTTAACACAGTTGGCGCAACATCTGCCAAGCCACCATCTCGTATCTCTGGGGTATTTTCTGCAACCAAGATAACATTTACAGGATTTGTCGTATGTGCGGTCCACGGCACATTATTTTTATCATCCCATAACTTTTCTGCATTTCCGTGATCTGCTGTAATCAACAATTTACCGCCCAGTTCTAATACAGCCGGCACCAGACGTGCCAATTGCGAATCCAAGACTTCCATTGCACGAATTGCCGCATTTTCATTTCCCGTATGTCCGACCATATCGCCATTTGCATAGTTCAAAATAACGACATCGTATTGCCCCAGCACTGACAGCAACGCATCTGTAATTTCAACGGCTGACATTTCTGGTTTCAAATCAAACGTTGCGACATCCGGCGATGGAATTAAAACCTTTTTTTCATTTTCAAAATCTATATTTCTTTCCGCATCAAAGAAATAGGTCACGTGATTATACTTTTCTGTTTCTGCGATACGCAACTGGGACAAACCGTTTTCCGCCAACACATCACCCAACGTATTTTCCACCGCCACATCCGGCAACAGTGCAGGGCAAACCTCGTTCAGTCCCTCGCCATATTGTGAAAAGCATAAAATATGCGCATTGGTTTTAACAATTTCCCGCATAATTTGGCGGGCCCGGTCGCTGCGATAATTTCCGAACAAGAACCCATCATTTTCCTTTATTGCCACATCACCGTCTATGACCGTTGGGTATATAAATTCATCTGTTTCCCCACGTGCATATGCCGCCGCCAACGCATCATCTATTGTTTTTGCAGTGTATTCAGAACTTGCATTTACAATTGCATTTATTGCGATTTCTGTTCGGTCCATATTCTGATTGCGGTCCATTGCATAATAACGTCCCGACAACGTGCCAAAAAAGGCCTGACCTGATTTCAATTCATCTGACAATTCTGACTTAATCATCCCAATATATTTTTCGGCCGACTGGGGCAGGGTATCCCGACCATCTGCGATAAAGTGCAAACACACACGCAACCCTGTATTTAAAATATATTTAATAATTATCAAAATATCATTAACATCTGCGTGAACCCGTCCATCTGACATCAGACCTGCGACGTGAACAATACCGCCACTATTTTTCACACTTGAAATAAAATTTTGCAGTTGTGTATTTTCGTTCCAATTTTCGATTTGGAATCGACGCAAGAATTGGTTAACGACCCGTCCTGCACCCATTGTGATATGACCAACTTCTGAATTTCCCATTGTTCCGTCTGGCAATCCTACGGCAACGCCACTGGCATTTAGTTTTGCGTGTGGATATTTTTCTAATAACGAATCCAAGAACGGTGTTTTTGCCAACGCCACCGCATTATGAATTTTATCGTTGTTAATTCCCACCCCATCCAAGATACACAGCACTAACGGTTTTTTCATTTTTCATCCTCTTTTACTAAAAACTCTGGGCTATGATAGCCGTTTTTTAATTGCAAAATCAAAAGAAAAATTGTATAACTAATAAAGTTAGGAAAAACATCTTATAAGAGAAAAGAAAATGAGTGGAAAACCCTTTGTTCCAAATTCGATTGACGAACATATTGGCCAGCGTTTGCAACTGCGCCGTGTTATGATGGGGCTGTCCCAGAAAGACTTATCCCAGATATGCGGTGTCACTTTTCAGCAGATACAGAAATACGAATGTGCATCGAACCGAATTTCTGCATCTCGTTTGTTCGAGATTGGCGTTGCACTGGACACACCGATATCATTTTTCTTTTCAGGATTACCTGGGCATCTTGAACGTGAGCCACGCAATGGTCGCCTGCCCAAGAATCGTGTATGTGACGACGACACATCATCATTTGATCCATTGTCCAAAACCGAAACCCTGCAACTAATAAATTTATACTGGAAACTTGACGACGAAAAGCGTGAATTAATAATGCGCCTGTTAAAGACATTAACCGTCCAGGAATAACCCCCGATAATAAAAAACACCTACTATTCCCCTTCGGCTGGCGAAGGGGTGGATTGCGAACCGTGTTCGCAAGACGGGGTAGTGGTAAATAATGTATGCCTACAGTTCCCCTCTATGGAGGAGGTGGCACACCGTGCCGGGGTGGTTATTATAATAATGCCCCACAAAAATCTAAAAAACTTGCTTGCACCACGAAGTTCTAACGAAGTGGTGTCATCCCGGGGCTTGACTTTCGCACCCAGGTTTGGCTTTATAATAAATTATTCAAGTCATCATATAAGTCACGCCAATCAGGATTAAATTTTTCAATTAAATCCTTCTTCCAATTCCGTTTCCACTCTTTTAATCGTTTTTCGTGTCGTATTGCTTGATTAACATCATCAAATCGTTCGAAATAAACCAGTTTGTTCACATTGTATCTGGATGTGAAACCTGGCAACAAATGATTTTTATGTTCATAAACCCGTTGTGGCAAATTACTGGTAAAACCAATATACAGCGTCCCATTTCTTGCGCTTGCCATAATGTAAACATAATAAAATTTCTGCTGGTATGTCATTACAAAAACAATGATACAAAAACCTGGGTTCCGGGGTCAAGCCCCGGAATGACAAAGGTTCTTAATTTTTATAACACAATACAAAATAGGGAAGTAATGTCGGGTTATTCCCCTTTGCTGGCGAAGGGGTGGATTGCGAACCGTGTTCGCAAGACAGGGTAGTGGTAAATAATGTGTACCAACGTT
>JAFURS010000015.1 GCA_017471805.1 Alphaproteobacteria bacterium | reverse complement strand
TTGCACGCTCTACACTATGCATATCGGACATATATTTATAGAATAACAGCGACAATACATAGTCTTTAAAAACACCCGCATCAACCGTACCACGCGAAGAATCTGCTGCTGAATCCAATATTCTTTTTAAATTATCTAGTGTGATCTTAGCCATTTATAGCCCCTTTTATTATTTGATTTATAAAATTGGTGTTTGTTTGTTGCAATTCTGCAATCAATGCCGCCCTGCGACAGTATACATCGTACAGCCCCGACAGCAAAACTTGTTTATTCTTTGAAATTAGCGGAATTTCCAGTTCTGACAACTGTCTAACAGTCAAAGCAGGAACCGTCATAGTTTCTTGCTTGGCCAATATTTGCCGTTGACCGATTTCTGAATTTATATACAAGGCCAGGAATTCCGGTGTTACAACAGTATCTGAGCGCAAAGTAACAACAAACACACCGCTAGTTGTTATTGCTTCAAAATCCCCATCAAACACACACGCTGCAAATGTACCACGATTTGTTACCAAAACCGAATTTTTAGGAATCCTGCGTGCCGTGGCCAGCGCAGCCGACTTAACATTAACACAGTCTGCAAAATTCTTAGAAACAATGTTACGAGGCAACACAACCGGCAGGTCACCGTTCGCATCATCAACAATAGCCCCGCGAAAGGCATATCCCGACTTTATTTCAGCAAAATCACATATTTTTTTAAACTTCATGATTCTATTCTGAAATAAATCACAACAAATGTCAAGAATAAAATTACAATAATCGCCTACTACAGAATCACACCAACTCCTCCACCCCAATGTCGGTTAGGTATTGCCATAGGGCGTCATAGAATTTTGGTTGGCGGGTGACGTCTGATACGTCGCCGCGTGGGACGAATATTACAAAACCTTCACGGGCGCGGGTCAACAACACACGATATGCGTTTTTAAGATAACGTCGCTTGTCTTCTTGGTTGATTGACAGCCAACGTGAACCACTGGGTTTATAATATTCAAATTTGCCGTCAACATATCTGTAATCTGCGTCCCAGCCAACAACAGCATAATCTATTTCCAGGCCCTGGATATCAAATTCACTGGCCGCTTCTTCCATAAAGTATGAAGATTTGATATCATCACGTTCACCCAGGAACCATTTTTCCGGCTTGCACTTACTTTCTATCCAAAGTCCATCTGCACGCAATCTGCGACCATTTGAACTAGCAATCAGACCGTGACGCCATGCCCTGCCGGCGGTCTGTTCGCGCACCCATTGTTTGGCACGCGCCAAATCACGCGTCATATAAATTGGATAGACTTCGGACAACCGTTTATATTTTTCTGCGGCGGCTGCGGCATCATTATCCAGCAAAGAATCCACAAAACCCGCAACATCGGATGTTCTGTGTGCACGCAATGATACGGACAGGTGCAGTTCTTTAATCGTTTCGCATTTTAGCCCATCAGTTAGTTCTGCAAACGATTGGTCGCCCAGGTATTCATTGGATGTTATGTCGCCAGACACGTAAACATTCCAATCTGGGAAAGAACGTTTTAATGACGCAAACCACTCTTGAATACCAGCTTCACCAGTGTTAATGTCCTGACCACCGCCGACCAGGCAAACAATTACGGCCCAATCTTGGTGTCGGTTCATATAGTCAATTAACAACTCTGGCTCGCTCATAGCCAAGAAGTGGGCACGCTGATCATCAGTTAGACGGTTAAGAATCGCCCCTTTCTTCTTTTGCATAAAGTCTGATAACATACGTTGGTTCCATGCACGCTGTGCTTCGTCAAATATGACAACATTTTCAGTTGGAACGTCTGCCTCATTCAAGGAACGATCACGAAAGTGATGAATTATCTGAATAGAAGATTTTATCTTGCTGTGCGTAAGAGATTTGGACGTACCATTTTGCTTGTATGCATCTAGAGCCAAAGCCTCGCTAAGTACCGAAACCAATGGCTGATTACCTGTCAAAAAGCACGAATAACTTTGCCCCGTTGTTTTCTGGTTTGCAAATACAATGTTCAGACCGGCCAGGGTTTTACCCGCACCAGGTACACCCGTGATAAAGCAAATAGATTTTTGTTTATTCTGCTTTGATTGTTCGATTATACGCTGAACCGCATCTGATGTCTTGGTCAGGTTTTCGGCGGCACTATTTTGCGCAATATCTGCGACAGAGTGAGTGTTATATAGGGCTTTGGCGGCCTCAATAATCGTTGGCGTTGGAAGATATCTGGAATTTGCCCATTTATCCATATTGATTGTTGTGCACGAAGTATCTGTGTTGCGAATAATTATATTACGCAATTCATCACCATCGGTCAGGATTACATCTTCTGGAACATCGTGTTTGCGGTAGTCATCCGGAACACCTGTTGCCACCAGACTTGGAACGATTTTACACTGACGGCTTTCTTCGTGATAGTTTTGCAAATCAAATGCGTATGTGCGAACCTGGCGGATTGCGTCACTGGCATATGTGTCTGCGCCTACCTTGAACTCTAAAACAAAAACAGTATTGTTTATTAGC
>JAFURS010000014.1 GCA_017471805.1 Alphaproteobacteria bacterium | reverse complement strand
TTTGTTCGTGCATAACTTCTTACCTTAAAAAAATTTATAAATTAAAAAGCCGTCAATTGACGGCTTTATTATTACAAAACAGATACCCCGCCGACAAGGTATTATTTTTCACCGGCGTTGATAAATCGTTTCGCTGTGTCAACCAATTTGACGAAGTTTGCATCACCTGCATATGCCATTTCGGCCAAAACCTTGCGGTCCAGGGCGACGCCAGCCTTTTTCAAGCCGTTCATAAACTGGCTGTAAGTCATACCATTTGCACGCACAGCAGCGTTAATACGAACAATCCACAAACCACGAAATTCACGTTTTTTAACACGACGATCACGGTATGCATACTGTCCGGCTTTTTCTGTCTTTTCACGGGCCGCACGATATGTCGAATGATGACGACCCAAATAACCCTTGGCACGTGCCAATATTTTATTGTGCTTTTGTTTTACGGTTGTTCCACGTTTTACTCTTGCCATGACCTAGTACCCCCTTATTTCAATCCGTATGGTGCCAGTATTTTTGCCTGACCAACCATATTTTCGTTCAAATACTGTGGCTTTGCACCTGCCTTGTTTGCACGGGCAGATTTCTTGCGCAACAGTTTCTTGTGAGAGTTGCGTGCAACACGGATTTTGCCGGTTGCGGTCATAGACGCACGTTTTTTCAGATACGACTTTGTCTTTAATTTTGGCATTTTATATCCTTTTTTTATTAGATAGTTTTTAGTCTGATGGCAATGCCTGCCACTTTGACTAAGCCGTATTTTGGCATATTTTTTTCAAAAATCAAGTTTTTATTGAATATCTGACTTTTTAGGATTAAAGTAAAGCCCGATGAAACAAAATAAAATCACATCCAAATTATATCCACTGATAAAAGCACTGGCAACGGCGGCGGTGCTGCCGGTTTTGTTTATATATATTATGGTGGCAAAACCTGATTATGCAATTATGAACGCTTTGGGACACGTAGTCGTGCCGGTCGCACAGGTCGTCGGAAATATCGTGACCTGGCCATTCAGGGTCATTGGCGGGGCGGTCGAAAATATTACAGAACTGTCAACACTGCGGGCCGAAAATGAAGAACTGAGGGCAAAGTTAGATGCAGCAAACATAAATAAAAACCTGTGCGATGTCGCAATTGCAGAAAATAAAAAGTTAACAAAAGAACTGAATATCATAAATGCGCAACCACGTGATACACTGATTGCCGATGTCGTTCACGATAATTCTGTGTTGGGGCATAATACTTATATTATTAACAGGGGTATCAAGGATGGGGTCGAAAGTGGTATGGCCGTCGCAACAACTGATATGCAACTAGCAGGTATTGTCATAGATGCGGCAAGCAACTTTTCACGGGTGCGGGCATTGACTGATTCTGATACAAATATTGCGGTGCGGGTTGTCGGATCCGAAGTTTATGGTTTTATGACCGGTAATGGTTCAAAATACCCAACTATGGGATTTTTTAGCGACCCAGAATTTCAACCTACAAATGGTATAAAACTGGTTTCAAGTAATATATCAGGCGTTTTACCCGCAGGACTGATTGTCGGCGAAATGCGGGACGATGCAGATGTAGATGTTGTTGATGCGCAAAAAATGTCACAGGTATTGGTTCTTAAATTCGATACACCACATAACGAATA
The DNA here is from genome assembly GCA_017471805.1 of Alphaproteobacteria bacterium. Classification (GTDB taxonomy): domain Bacteria; phylum Pseudomonadota; class Alphaproteobacteria; order Rs-D84; family Rs-D84; genus Enterousia. Next base: position 7,891 of record JAFURS010000014.1, on the reverse strand, counting down.
CAGATGAAAAATAATTTGATTGCTTTTTTTCGTGCCGCATTCCCGTTTTTAATAACGGTGGGGTTGTGGCGACTGGCCAGTCCGTTTTGGAATCCAGGGGGGATTTTGGCAATTATTCCTATTTTCTTTTGTTCGTTTATCAGGCCGGTTGATTGGTTCACACTGTTTTCTGTTTTGATGTGCGTTTGTTTGGATTATAATTTTGAAACTGTTTGTTTTTGGGTCGCACTGTATTGTCTGGTTAGTGCAATAAATGGTTTTCAGTCACTGGTTGATTTGTCACGTATGGACAAGGATGCAATTGGAGCGTTTATGGTATTCTTTGGGGGGGCAGTTCTTATCCAAGTCTTGATGAATTGGTCGTGGTGGAATCTGATGCGGGGAATTTGGATTTTTGTATGGGGAACAGGGCTGTATATCCCAATAACAACGTTGATAAAAAAGGTGCATAAATGATAGATACAGAAGTTTCACGCACCTTTGATAGACGCAGTGCATTGTTTCTGACCGCAGGGGCTGTTTTAACGTCTGCGTTGGTGTTGCGTATGCTGCAAATGCAGTTGTTTAGTTATAATGACTATAAAAGAAAAAGCGAAAGTAATTCATTCCGTATTCAAATCGATATGCCAGAACGGGGTAAAATATTGTCCAGAAATGGAACACCTATTTCACGGGACGCCCCAATTTACCGCATATACATCGTGCCAGAAGAAGCATATGACATAGATGAATTGGTCGCAATTGTTCAGCACGATTTGAACCTGCGACAGAAAAAAGTCGATAGAATAAAACAAAAAATTAAAAAGCAGTTAAAGTTTCAACCTGTCCTGGTTAGTGAAAATACAGACTGGGCAACGTTGGCAAAATTACAGGCCAAGAATTTGCCAGGACTGCACGTGGAAAGCGGGTATGCACGTATCTATGAACTGGGGCCGGCAGGGGCGCAAATTTTCGGGTATGTGGGCGAACCAAAAAATCCTGTGCCAAATGCACCGTTCCTTACAACCGGTATCACTGGGCTGGAAAAACGTTTTGATGATGATATGAAGGGGGTTGCCGGACAAACTGTGATGATTACAAATGCAGTTGGACGGGTGACAGGCGAAGATAAAACACAATTTATTCCGCCAATCGTTGGTAATAATATTCAAACAACAATTAACGATAATGCACAACGTGTTTTGTATGACGCATTAACAAATCATCGTTCGGGGTGTGGGGTGGCACTGGATATCGAAACAGGCGACATTTTGGCAATGGTTTCGACCCCAAGTTTTGATCCAAATATGTTCCGTGAAGATGATGGAGATGAATATATTCAGACCCTGCGTGAAGATATTGCAAAACCATTTATGAACAAAACTGTCGAAGGGCTGTATCCGCCAGGGTCAACATTCAAAATCGTTGTGGCACTGGCTGCGTTAGAGGCAGGCGCAATCACAGAACGTGAAAAAATATTTTGCCCAGGTCATTGGGACTATGGCGACCGCAGATACCACTGTTGGGAAGACAAAGGACACGGTTGGGTGGATTTAGCCGGGGCATTAAAACATTCGTGTGATATTTATTTCTATCAGGTGGCATTGCGCATCGGAATAGACGCTATCAAGGATATGGCTGTGCGTCTGGGATTTACTGAAAAATTTATGGACGATGTAATCGCACGTGAAATGGACGGGGTTATGCCTGATAGATACTGGAAGGAAAAAAATATCGGTGTTCGATGGGTACACGGTGATACAGTTATTTCAGGTATCGGCCAAGGGTTTATTCTGGCAAACAGTTTGCAGTTGGCAGTGATGATGGCACGGGCAGCATCTAATAAGAAGGTTATCCCAAGACTGATAAAGACAGATAAAAAACCAAGTTTCGATACACTTAGTCTGCAACAGAAAAATATTAAATTTGTCCTGAATGGACTGGAACAGGTTTTGAAAACAGGTGGGACCGCCAGTGGCAGCGCAATAAATGTTAATGGTATGCGGATGGGCGGAAAAACAGGAACATCACAGGTGCGCAGTATTTCAAAAAAAGAACGTTTAAGTGGCGTGTTAACAAACGAACAATTAAAGTGGCATATGCGCAATCACGGCCTGTTTGTTGGATATGCACCAACTAACAACCCAAAATTCGCAGTTTGCGTCGTCACAGAACATTCAGGGTCAAGTGGCCCCGCCGCACGCAGCGCAGCCGCAGTTATGAAGGAATTATTAAAAGGACTGAATTAAAAAATGGCAAAACAAACACGTGTTTCGAATGCAAATATGATGACACTGTCAGAAAAACTGGGACGGTTTTCCTGGGGGTTGTTTGTGCCAATGTGTATGGTGTTAACAATTTCTATTGTGGTGCTGTATTCGGCAGGTGGCGGCAATTGGAAGCCGTTTGCACTGTCGCAACTGATGAAAATTATTCTGGGGTTTGGAGTGTTCTTTTTTGCGGCATTTACAAATATTAAAACCTGGATTAAATCGTCGTATCTGATTTATGCAATTGCGCTGATTATGATTATTTTGGTGACATTTGTTGGACATACAGGTATGGGGGCGCAAAGATGGTTAAACCTGGGGATTATTCATATTCAGCCGTCTGAACTGATAAAAATTGCACTGGTGTTGGCGTTGGCTCGATATTTTGCCTGGTTTAATTCGGTCGAACTGGGGCAGTTCAAGAACTATCTGGTGCCGGGGTTAATGTTGTTGGTGCCGTTTGGACTGATTGTGGCACAGCCTGATTTAGGAACGGCGTTGTCGTTAGGTATGATTACAGTCGGGGTTTTCTATATCGTTGGGGCAAATAAAAAGTGGTTTGTTATTGCGGCAATACTGGGGTTGATGGCGGCGCCGGCGATTTGGTATGGCGGACTGCACGATTATCAAAGGGGACGAATTATCACACTGTTTAATCCAGATAGCGACCTGCAAGGGGCAGGTTATCAGATAAATCAGGCAAAAATTGCGTTTGGTAGTGGCGGTATGTTGGGCAAAGGTTATATGCAAGGGTCGCAATCACAACAATCTTTTCTGCCGGAAAAACAGACTGATTTTATCTTTACTATGCTAGGCGAAGAATTTGGTTTTATTGGGGCGTTTTCATTGCTGGCAATTTATACGTGGATTGTTGTCGTGCTGTTCTGGTGCGCAAAAATGTGCAGAAACAGATTTGGTCAACTGATTTGCTTTGGATTTATGTTGAACTTTTTTGTTTATTACTTTATAAATATTTCAATGGTTTTGGGGTTATTGCCAACCGTCGGGGTGCCGTTGCCACTGATGTCTTTTGGGGGCAGCAGTCTGTTATCACTGATGTTTGGATTCGGATTATGCCAAAACGCATATATTCACAAAGACCAACACTTATCGGCAAAGGGGAGTTAAGGATATGAATTTACTGATTGTGGAATCACCATCTAAGGCAAAGACAATCGAAAAATATTTAGGTAGTGGATGGCGGGTCATCGCATCTGTTGGTCACGTGCGTGATTTGGTGCCTGAAAATGGCAGTGTGGATACTGAAAATAATTTCAAAATGAAATGGCAAATTATGCCAGGTAAAGAAAAACAAATTAAGTTAATTACTGATGAATTAAAAAAAGCAGATGCTGTTTATCTGGCAAGCGACCCGGACCGTGAGGGTGAAGCCATTGCGTGGCATTTGCTGGATATATTAAAAGCAAAAAGACTGTTAAAATATAAAAAAGTTTATCGGGTCGCTTTTCACGAAATTACAAAAAAAGCCGTGCAAAGCGCAATCGAAAATCCACGTGAAATCGACAAGAATTTAGTTGATGCATACCTGGTACGGCGGGCGTTGGATTATCTGATTGGGTTTAGTATTTCGCCGTTGCTGTGGCGCAGAAATTTGGGAAAGTCTGCCGGGCGTGTTCAATCGGTGGCGGTTAAGTTGGTCGTTGACCGTGAAAAAGAAATTGAAAATTTCAAGCCTGTGGAATACTGGTCGCTGGAATCGGTGTGTGCGGCGGATTCTGTCGTATTCAAGGCAATGCTGAATAATTTTGATGGTCAGAAAATAGAAAAAATGACCATCGAAAATCAAGAACAGATTAACAATATCTTGGACAAGATTGGTCAGCCAGAAATCGGCGCAAGGGTTATAAATATAGAAAAGAAAAAAACACAGCGAAAACCAGCGGCACCATTTACAACATCAACACTGCAACAGGAAGCCGCACGTAAATTATTCTTTGCATCAAAACGAACAATGAGTGCAGCGCAGCACCTGTATGAACAAGGGTTAATCACATATATGCGAACAGACGCAACTAACCTGAACGCAGATGCAGTTAATGAAATAAGAAACTTTATCGGGCGTGAATATGGGGATAACTTTGTGCCAGGAACGCCAAATATATATGCAACAAAATCTAAAAATGCACAGGAAGCACACGAAGCAATTCGACCAACACATTTTGATGCGCCGGCTAAAAATCTTAGCGGGGACGAGGCAAAGTTATATGACCTGATTTGGAAAAGAACTATTGCGTGCCAAATGAAAAACGCAGAATTTGATTCGGTTGCCGCAGATATTCAGACAGATAATAATGTCGCAATTTTTCACGCAGTTGGGTCTGTAAGGACGTTCGACGGTTTTATGAAGGTATATACCGAAGACAAAGACGACGAAGAAGATAAAAAAGAATCTAGGCTGCCAGCGATGAATGTTGGTGATAAAATTTCAATTACTGAACTGATTCCAGAACAACATTTTACACAGGCACCACCCAGATATACAGAAGCTTCACTGGTTAAAAAATTAGAAGAACTGGGTATCGGGCGACCATCAACGTATGCAACAATTATGTCAACAATCGTTGATAGGGAATATGTTGAACAAGATAAACAAAGACGTTTCCATCCAACAAATGGTGGATGGGTTATCGCATCATACCTGAATAAATATTTTACTGATTTGGTTGATGTGAATTTTACCGCAAAAACAGAAGATACGTTGGACGATGTTTCAAATGGAAAACAAGATAAAATTACTGCGTTGGAAAATTTCTGGCGACCAACAGACGCAATGATTGACGGCGCACGTGGTATCAGAACCGCAGATATTATAGATGAAATAAACGAATTTATGAAAAAGCACTTGTTCCCAGATGGTAATGATGTTTGTCCAGATTGTGGGGCAAAACTGGGGATAAAACTGTCTAAGTTTGGACCATTTATTGGATGCGAAAAATATCCGGAATGTAAATTTACAAAGCAATTATCAAAAGTAGAACAACCAGTTAATACGGCGGATACCGTCGCACAGAATGTTAAATCTGATTCGGTTGAATTGGGAGATGGTATTGAATTTCGTGTCGGTAAATTTGGACCATATGTGACAGATGGTGCAAAAAATGTTGCCGCAAAACAGTATTCTGCCGAAACAATAACGTTGGAAATTGCACGGGATTTATTGGCAAATGCCGGTAAAAAAGCAGAACCAATTAAAATCGGCGAAAATCCAGAAACTAAGAAAATGATTTTCTTTTATCCAACGGGGCGGTATGGGGCTTATATCTCTTCGAACCGGGTCAATGTTTCAGTCAAAGAACAACCTGATTTGGAAACCGCAATCAAGTTGATTAACAACAAGGCTAAGAAAAAATAATGGCACCACAGGGTAAATTTAGTTATTCAAATTTTACCGATGAACTGCGTCAACGGTTGTCTATTGTTGATGTGGTGGGACGACGTGTGCCGTTGACAAAAAAAGGGCAAAATTATTGGGGGTGCTGTCCGTTCCATAATGAAAAAACACCCAGTTTCTGTGTCAACGAAGAAAAAGGTATTTGCAAATGTTTCGGTTGTGGCGAAAGCGGTGATATTATTTCGTTCACAATGAAGGTCAATAATATTGACTTTAAAGAGGCTATCGAAGAGCTGGCCAATATGGCCGGTATGAAAATGCCAGAGTATAAACCACGTGACCCACGGGTTGTGCAACGGGAAGAGTCTTTGTTCGATATTTGCGAGAAAGCCGCCCAGACATATGCAGAAAAACTGTTTACAGACGAAGGCGCACACGCACTGAGTTATATCAGAAAACGTGGTTTCACAGATGATATGATAAAAAAATATCGTATCGGTTATGCGCCTAAAAATAATATCATCGCAAATAAATATGCAGATTCAAAACACCTGATAGATTCTGGACTGTGTCGCCGGGGCGATTTTGGGATGTATGATTTCTTTCGGGATAAACTGATGTTCCCATTGTTTAACGCCAAGGGAAATATTGTTGCGTTTTCAGGACGGTCCCTGGATGGCAGTGAGCCAAAGTATATGAATACAAGTGATACTGATATTTTTCATAAACGTAAAACTGTATTCGGATTAAACTTTGCACGTGATGCAATCCATCGGGCAAACCGCAGTATCGTTGTCGAAGGACAAATTGACGCAATCAAAATGCAATGCAATGGATTTGGCGAAACCGTTGCACCACTTGGGACCGCATTGACCGAAGATCATATTGCGTTGCTGTGTAAATCTAATCGTAATATCACTTTTTGTTTCGATGGCGATGGCGCAGGACAAAAAGCCGCCGCACGTGCGTGCAGTATTGTTATGCCGTTTGTTCGGGATACGTCTGATATAAAATTTGCTTTCGTTATGGGGGGCAAGGACCCTGATGAAATATTGACAAATGGCGGTGTCGATGCAATGCGTAAAATCATAGATGATGCAGTTGGGTTGACCGACTTTCTGTGGCAGGTGGTTAATAATAATTTTGTTGTTTCAACACCAGGTGGTCGGGCGCAGGCGGAAAAATTCTTGAAAACAGAACTTGATAAAATTCAAGACCCTGAATTAAAAAGTGAATTTGAAAAAGAATACGATAAGCGCAAATTTAATTCGTGGCATAAATGGAAAAAAAATACCGGTCCGGTAATAAATATTAAATTGCCTGATATAGATTCTATTACAAAAAACACACTGGTTTATATTGTAAATACTTATCCAGAACTGGCTGAAAAATACATAGATTTTTTAGGGTCATTGGGGGTGGATTTTGATGCCGTGTCGCCAACAATGAATATGGATTTTACAGCCGCAGAAAAATTCTTGGTATCGTTGAAAATACAACGGTATCTTGAAAAACTAAATGCACAAAAACGTGAACTTACAAAACGTGGTTTGGCAGGCGATGAAAATGTGCGTGATGAAATCGAACAGATAGACGCAGATATTATTAAATATAACGAAAAATTAAAATTATTGTTTAGTATTTAAAATAAAAAATCCCGGCCTTTTTGAATATTTTTATCAAAAAAGCCGGGAAATTTTTTAACAAGTTGATTTGGTTTATTTGTCCCTGTATAGACTGATTGAAATTTATAATATTAGTATTTATAGTATAAATATGAAATCTGGTGGTTATGTTTATATTATGGCAAGTAGTCCATTGGGGACGCTTTATATTGGTTCGACAAGCGATTTAGTTGGACGTGTCTGGCAACACAAAAATAAAATAATACCTGGTTTTACATCTAGGTATAATGTTGACAAGTTGGTTTATTATGAGTGGCACGATAGTTTAAGCGATATGGTCATACGTGAACGACAATTAAAAAAATGGAACCGTAATTGGAAACTTCGTTTGATAATTCAAAAAAATCCAGATTGGAATGATTTATATAACGTAGTTTTATCACAGAATGGATATACGCCTGAATAAATTTGTCCCTGTGGGACAATGGATACCCACCTGCGTGGGTATGACGATGGTGTTTTTTTGGTTTGGCGCACAAAAACAAAAAAAATGGATACCCACATGCGTGGGTATGACGGTAATTGAGGAATCAGGGTTTAAACAATCTGGGACAAGTAAATCCCGCTGTTGCAGGAATGACGGGTTTGTTTATTAAGTGTTGAAT
>JAFURS010000013.1 GCA_017471805.1 Alphaproteobacteria bacterium | reverse complement strand
TATTCAATAAGAAAACCGTTCGATGTCCTGTTGAACATGAACGGTTGTCAATCTTGGTTGGGGCAGCTGGATTCGAACCAACACTGACGGAGTCAGAGTCCGGAGTTCTACCATTAAACTATGCCCCAATGCGCCGTGAATTATAGGACTTTTATTTCTCAAACGCAAGCAGAAAGTTAATCCCCGTATATAAAAACATATAAAATCCCACAAAATATGATATAATACCCACCAAGAATTATTACAATAAAGGGGAAAGAATGCGAATTTCTTGGTTTGTTTTACTGTTGCTGTGCACAGGATATGCGCACGCAGACACCAACCTGACCGCTGCGATTGAAAACGTTCGCACCACTTGTGGCAACATCAGTGCGGAACTAACTGATATGAAAAAAATGGCGGGGATTACAACGGCGGTGACTGGTGTGGGCACTGTTGCCGGTGGTGTTGCACTGGGCAGCGGTATCACCAAGGCAAAAATAGACACAGAACAAGCAGAAAAACAATCCGAATTAGATAAAATTATGCAATCTGCTGGATTTATCAAAATAAATTCAGAATCCGAATTATTAAATATTCTTGGCGGAATGTATGAACAAACAAACACAGAATTTGGCGACATTGCCGCCGAAACAATAAAAAGCCGCCAACAGGAAATATCTGAACTAGAAAAAAAATCCAAAAATCTGGGCAATTGGCGCACAGGTATGTTGGCAACATCCACCGCAACCAATATTGCTGGGGCGGTTATGTCCGGTGCTAATCGGGTCAAGGGAGATTTGAAACAACAAATTAACGAATGTTTAACATCGGTAAAAACATTATCAAATATTCGTATGCAGGCACGACTTTCCCAAACCGCATCTGATATGGAACTTGAACGTGCCGAAAAAATCATCCGTGCGTGCGATGCCTGGACCACTGTTGATGTCAGTTCAATAAACACAAAATCAACCGGCGCAACCATATCCAGTGGCATTGGTGCCACAACGGGGCTGGCGGGCACGATTGTATCTGCATCTGCAAATTCCAACAGTGTTCGTGACGGCGATGCCGACAAAGAAAAGAAATTAAACACAACTGCAAACGTCTTGGCGGGCGGAACAACACTGGCATCTGGTGTTGCAACGATATTTAACGCAACACAGATAAGTGCAATTAAACGTGCGGCAACCGTTGCTGACGAATGCGAGGGGGCGCTAAAATAAAATGAAGAAAATTTTATCAACTATATTTGCACTATCATTGTGCTTGTTCCAAACGAACCCTACATACGCCAATGATATTGCCGACATAATTGTTTTTCAGTATAACGGCCAAAAATATTACTATAACGATATTGAAAAACTTCCAGAAGTATTAGAAAAAATCATACAGTCCAATGAATGTCTTACTAAACAAAAGATATCAGCCGAAACCCTAATGGGAAGCCTTATAAACATATGCCGTGAACGACGTGGACTGTTGGACGACCTAGTCAATAAAAAATACGGTAGCAAATCTAATGTTCAACCAACCCTGGGCAGTTGGGGCATCGACAATAAATGGGACGCAAAGAAATCCAAAACCAACGCCCTCAAGGCCTGTATTGTGGATATAGACAGCCTGGCAAACGACCTAAAACAACTGAAACGACACCAACTAGAATTACAGATTACAGCCGACCTGGATGCCTGCATTAACAGCATACAAATCGACCCCAGGGCCAATTCGGGCGAATATTGCCCAACCAATATAACCGTTTCCGACGAAAAAGTCTTATCAAACCTGAAAAATCTAAACACAGAATTTTTAAACAAAAAATTTACATTTATGGATGAATTCTCATTTGATAATTTTTCTGAACCAATTTCTGGAAAGGCACTCAAAAACTTGGACTCAGTTTTAATCTATAATGGCGATACACTTATTGCCTGCCAGGGTGGCCGTGCTGTTCAATTAGGCCATCCTGTATTTTCAGGCTTTGAAGACTGTCGTGGCAAAGACAACCAATTCATCCCCGGCTATGGCGAATTACCTGACGGTGTCTATTTAATAAACACAGAAAAAACAGAAACAATAGATGAAGAAAGTTGGTATTCTTGGGGCAAAAAAAGAGTCCTGTTAATGCCATCAAAAGAATCAGAAACATTTGGGCGCAACAACCTTTACCTGCACGGCACAGAAGAGCCAGACAAACGTCGCTCTGGCGGATGCATATCACTGGGCACCCATATTGACGAATTTGTCGAAACCCCGTGGTTTCAAAATCAGAAATACATATTAGTTATTACAAAAACACAATTATGAAAAAAGTCCCCAAACGGGGACTTTTTTAACGTTCTTTTTTGCGACGTCCGGCCAACGCAAGTCCCGCTCCAGCCACCCCGCCAAGTCCTATAATACCATACGTCGCATACGGTGATGCCAAATATGATTCACGCACAGTATCACCTTCTGCTTCATACCCAAATATAACTGGCGTTGAATAATAATACTTATGCTCCTTTGGCGTATTGAAACAATAGGCTGTTTCAAAACGATTTCTTAACGAATAACCATCCAAACGTTCGTCACTCATATATCTCACCCCGTGCGCCACCAATCCCATAATCGGAACCACGACCACCGTTGCAATAACACCCGACAACGCCCCTTTGGCCCCCTCTTTTAACGCATCCGTTGCACGTCCAAACAAATTCTTCTTCAACATCATTCAACCTCCTTTGGTTATCTTGTCAATCACAACCCAACAAATCTTATATAGGACAAAAAATCAAAAAGTCAACACCATTTCACAAAAAATATAGTCCAAACAAGAATCCCACCAACCGGCGGGATTTTTATTCTTCTTTAAATAACCTAGCAGGATCAACGGCCTTGTTTCCACGTCGCACTTCCAGATACATTTCCGGCTTATCTGGGTTCATACGCCCGATTGGTTCCCCGGCCAAAACCTCTTGTTCCAGCATCACGTCTATATTTCCCAGATTTGTCATCACTGTATTATATCCATTTTTATGCGACATAATTACAACCTTGCCAAATCCACGAAAACTGTCCGCAAATTTAACCACACCATCGGCCGGCGCCATAACCAGCGCATCCCCACGGGTTCGCACCCGCCATCCATCAGACTTTAATCCCAAGGCTGTTTTTTCTGCGAATTTCACAACAACCCGCCCCCGCACCGGCAGATTTAATTTCCGCCGTGAAAAACGTGAATCACCTGACATTTCTGAACTTCCCACCCCTGCTGATAATTCTGAAATACTTTTCGCCCGTGCAGACAATTCCTTTAACTTTTTCTGTAATGCAGAATGTTGGCTTTTCAACTTTTCATTTTGCGCACTGCGCCGTTTTAGCAACTTGTCTAACTCTGACTTTTCACGTGCATATTTTTTTGCGGTTCTATCTAACTTTTCTTTTTCGACCGCCCGTTCATCACGTATTTTTTTCAGTTCCTTGCCCTGTTGTTCTGCCCGTTCGATTTCAGAATCCAATTGCATCGCCACCCCCGACAGAACAGCCGACATCAAAACATATTCACGCATTTCATCTGAATTAAAACTGGGATTCGACGCAACAAACAGTATGCTTGCCGCCGCATCAGCAATCCGCCCCTTGTTTTGTTCCATCTGTTTTGTAATTTTATCCCGCTGACTGTCCAGTTCTGCGATTTTCTTGGCCATTTGCGAACGCTGTTCTTCCAGATTACTAACCTTATCAGCCGCCCGAACCAAATCTTTTTTTGTTCTGGACACTTCCCTATCAGACGTCTTGACCTGTTGTTCTAACTTCTTATTCTGTTGTTCTGTCTGTTTTATTTGTGCATTTATCTTTGACAATTCACTTGCCCCCAAACAAGGGCTAAAACACACAAACGCACAAAAAACAGTGGCCAGAATTTTCTTCATTATTTCACAATCACTTTCAAGAACGTTTTTTTACCCTTTTGCACCATAAATTCATCAGCCACCGCAACAACAAACTTTGGGTCACTAATCTTTTCAGAATTTATCTGAATACCGCCCTGCTCGACTGTGCGACGTGCCTCTGACTTTGATGGGAATAATTTAGTTGCGACCAAGAAATCTAAAATCCCCATATCAGACCCCATTTCGATTTCAACACTTGGCATATTATCCCGATTTACCCCACCACCGAATAACGCACTAGCGGTTTCTTCGGCGACCTGGGCGGCCTGTGTTCCGTGTGCAATTTCCGTTGCTGCAAACGCCAACACTTTTTTTGCCTGATTTAATTCCGCCCCTTGTAATCCAGACAAACGTTCAATTTCATCCAACGGGATTTCCGTAAATATTTTCAAGAACTTTTCCACCAAATCATCTGGGATATTGCGGAAATACTGATAGTATTCATAGGGCGATGTTTTTTCTTCGTTAACCCAAACTGCATTTCCCGCCGATTTTCCAATTTTATTTCCATTTGCATCGGTAATTAACGACGTAGAAAGAACAAACGCTTCCTTGCCCAGTTTTTTACGAATTAACTCAATCCCCATAATTGCATTTCCCCATTGGTCCGCCCCACAGGTCTGCAAAATACAGTTATGTTCACGATATAACGTCAAGAAATCCACCGCCTGAAATGTCATATAATTAAATTCCAAAAACGTCATACCGTTATCCAATCGACGCTTCACAGAATCCATAGACAACATACGTGGCACTGTAAAATCCGTTCCAAAATCACGCAAGAAATCTAAATGACTGTAATTTTTCATCCAATCATAGTTATCCACCATAATTGCATCAGACGGTCCATCACCAAACTTAAAAAATTTCGAAAAAGACTTTTTCAATCCTGCCACATTTCTCGCCAAGATTTCTTCGGTCATCATCGGTCGTCCACTATCACGCCCCGACGGGTCACCAATACGCCCTGTTGCGCCCCCAACCAGGGTAATTGGGCGATGTCCATACTTCTGCAACCAACGCATCATCATTACCGGCACTAAATGCCCAACGTGCAACGAATCAGCAGTCGGGTCCGACCCCAAATAAGCCGTTATTTTTCCCGCATTTAATGCATCATTTAATCCATCTATATTTGATGTTTGATTTATAAAACCACGTGCCTGTAATTCTTTTAACAATTCGTTTTGCATAATAAATCCTTAAAATATCAAACGGATGATACCACGGTTTTAGCAACCTTGCAAGAACCGCCCCAAAAAAATTTATTTTTCAATTGCCTTTTGATAATCCAAAACCAACTGAGCATAAATATCACGACGAATTTTATTAAAACTTTTCCGCAATCCATCTGTTCCAACATACGGCACCCGCCCCACAGATTGCAGATAACACGAATCCAACCCAACCGTTTTATCGGGATAGAAGCAATACACCAAACGTCCCTTTGCATCCCCCAACGCCGGCAAGACAAAATTTTCTATCTTTTCCTTTTCTGATATTTTATTAACATCAACAAAATCCCCGAAATAAGATTCCACCGGCACGCCATTTAATTCGCACTTGACCAAATTACCGTCATTTTTTCTATCCTTTACAACACACCCAGGGCCATTTATCACATTTTTTTCAAAAAACGACCTGGAATCTGCCACGGTAAAAGTCTTTAAATCAACTTTTTTTGCCAAATTTTTATCAGCCCCCATTATATTCACAATATCGCCCAACCATTGCACAGACTTTTCAGGATGCAATTTATCATCAACAGATACCGCCATACTTAACATCGACGTTGTTGGCAGCGACTTATATAACCATTGGCGCACAACATCACGCCCCAAAAGTCGCAACAACCATTTTGGTTTATTTTCAAAAAATTTGCTAACCTGTTCCTTGGTTGCAATCAAACCACGCCCCGGATTCATCCGTCGCAACATTGCTGGCACTGCATTGTGCATATATTCATCACGAACCCACGACCCATTTGTCTTTAACTGTAATCCCCACCCCCGGTCTAAAACCTGATGCGAAATCCACTCGACATAACCGATTGGTGCGGTAAAGATTTCACCACCTGTCAAAACAACAGATTTCGTAAATTGTGGCACTTTTTCAAATTCTTTCAGATAAAATTCTGCATCATATGTCGGCAATACGTCCCCGGACACCTTTGGCGACGAGGCCATATAACAACCTGGACACGCCAAATTGCATTTTTTAGTCAAATAGAACTGCAAATCCAATTCATACCCAGAATCATCATAGATAACACTTGATGCGTAATCCGCAAATCTTTTTACAGACATCCACTTTTTCTCGTCCATCATAAACACCTTTTGTTCACTGGAAAATAGCACACCAAATTCATCAGTCAATAAAAAACAGCCCCAGACATATTTGCCTGGGACCATATTAAATATATAACAACAGATTATTCTGCGTCTGCCGCAACTTCTTCTGTTTTTTCTTCTGCGACTTCTGCCGCTGGTGCTTCTTCTGCTGCTTCTTCGACTTCTTCTACTTTCTTAGAACCAAATGTCAAAGATTTACCAGCCACCAACGCATCGATTTCGTCTTGTGTCTGCGCAACAAAGATTTTCACAGGCACAATAACATCTGGGTGCAGTGCGATTTTTGTATCGAATGCCCCAACAGATTTAATTGGCGCACCCAACAAAACCTGTGCAGATTCAACAGAAACATTTGCAATTTCTTTCAACATACGTGCAATATCACGTGTTGAAACAGAACCATACAGTTGACCTGTATCACCGGCCTGACGAATCATATGTAATTTTGCATTTTTAACTGCGTCAACATTTGCTTCTGCATTTTTCTTTGCAGCTTCCTGACGTGCGGTCAATTCTGCCTTTTGTGCTTCGAACAATGCAATATTTTCACGTGTATAACGCATTGCTTTACCGTTTGGCAACAAATAATTACGTGCATAACCTGTCTTTACTTCGACAGCATCACCAATATTGCCCAACTTTGTAATTTTTTCTGTTAAAATAACTTTCATTTTATCTGTCCTTATTTTTTAAGTTAGGGATAAATCCCAAATATTCTACCGAATCAAAAATTAAATTATGCGAGATGATGGGAAGTGTTTGATGGTTCGCCGTGTACAAATGCTACATAAGAACCAGCAAACACAACCAGCATCCACAGAATTTAATTTTAGCCCAGATTGTTGCGAACGAATGGCATCAACCCCAAATGACGTGCACGTTTGATGGCGGTTGCCAACGCACGTTGATCTTTCTGGGAAACACCACTGATACGACTTGGCACGATTTTACCACGTTCTGTGATATAGTGTGACAAAGTCTTAACATCTTTATAATCGATAACCTTGCCCTTTAACGGGTTAGATTTTTTACGATAAATTGCTGCACGAACTGCCATTATTCTGCCTCCTCTGTATTCTTTTTCATCATAATAGAAGGTGTTGTCGCCAATTCGTCAACACGAACGTTCAAGAAACGGATAACGTCTTCATCGATACGTGAACGACGTTCCAATTCTGTGATTTGATTGCCTGGCAATTCAATGTTCAACATAACATAGTGTGCCTTGCGATTTTTACGAATGATGTATGCCAAATTTTTCAAGCCCCAGAATTCTGTTGCCTTGACATCACCACCCAGTTCTTTGATGATTTCACTGAATTTAGCCGCTTTTTCTTTTACCTGCGGTTCAGTCAAGTCCTGGCGAAAGACCAAGACGCTTTCATAGTAAGCCATTTTATTTTCCTATGGTTTAATCAGCCGACGGCACCATTGCCATCAGCAGGAACGCCCCAAATCATAACAATTTTCAACCAAAAATCAAGTCTTTTTTAAAAAAGTCCCCAACCGACTTTTTAACTATTGACACAGATTTCAAAAATTTACTATTCTATGATTAAGCGAGGGGCAAAAACATAATGACACGGCACTTTCACGGCGCACTTAATCGAATGACATTATTTACCGCACTACTGTTTGCGGGCATAATGTATTTTTGGGCTGAATTTATTCAGATATCCATTGCAAACATCTGGCTAAACGGCGTCATCATTGGCACCAGCCTGTTTGGAATTGGGTTATGCTTTGTCCTGATGTTTCAATTATTACCTGAATACAAATGGCTGCACGGCTATACGACTGGCCGTCGTGGTCACCCCCTGCCGCCACGTTTACTGCGTCCGGTTGCGACAATGTTGGCATCACGTCCACGTCGTATATCTGCGACGACACTAAATGGTTTTATGGATATGATTCTGATGCGCTTCGAAGATTCCCGTGAATCTGTCCGTTATATAACAAATACACTTATATTCTTGGGTTTGTTGGGGACATTCTGGGGACTGATATTAACCGTTGGCGGATTTGCAGAACTGATTGGCAATCTAAATTTTTCAGACGAAACCGTCTTAAATTCGATGCAGGCGGGCCTTACACGTCCATTGGCGGGTATGGCAACCGCATTTACCAGTTCTTTGCTGGGCCTGGGGGGCAGTTTGACTGTTGGTTTTCTTGCACTTCAGGTTCAATCCGCCCAAAATGCAATCTACCACGAACTAGAAGATTATTTGGCGGCACACACCCACGTTGCCACCGGCGACGACGTTGCCAAGATTTTACCCCAGATAAATCTTGCAACCCACCAACTAACACAATCTGTCCAGAACCTGGAACAAAGCGTCCTTGACAGATAACTATAATTAACCGAGAGAGAAACACCAATGATGAACATTCGTTATCGCACACAAACAAATGCCTGGCCAGGATTCGTTGATTTATTTTCGAATCTTGTAATCATCTTGATATTCTTGATGATTGTGTTTGTATTTTTGTGGACCACCACCAGTGTATTTAACAAAACATCTGGGGCCAAGACTGTCGCCGAATTAAAAGCGGCAAATGCCGAACAATCCCAGACAATTCAACAAATGGTTGCCGACGAACAAGAAGCAAAGCGTCTGCTAATCTTGGCACGCAACGAATTAGAAAACCTGGAACAAAACAATGCAATTTTAACAGATGAATTAAATCAAATTGACGACAGCATTTCTGATTTAATTACCGCCTATGAATCCAAGGTTCTTGAACTTCAGGCCCAGGGCAAAAATATGCAGCAACAGGTTTCATCACTCAGCCAGCAACTGGCCCAGGCCACCCTGGACAAGGAAAAAGCCGCCCAACTGGAACAAGAACGCAAAGATTTACAGGAACAAATGGAATCCCAACGTGCGGCCTTGGCCGAACAACTTGAAAAACTTCAAGCCGCCCTGGATGCCGCCGAAGAAAAATCCCGGGCTCAGGAAATTCAATACGTTGAAATGTCCAACCGCCTGAACAAGGCCCTTGCCGACAAGGTCGCAGAATTAAAAGACGTTTCGAAATATCAGTCTGAATTTTACAAGGCTGTTAAGATTGCAATGGGCGACCGCACAACGATTCAAACAGACGGCGATCGTTTTATCGTCAACAGCGACATTTTATTCCCCAGTGGTTCATATAAATTGTCGAGCGACGGCAAGAAACAATTACATCTGATTGCGAACGTCATCAAAGATATGGAAGAAAAAATTCCAACCGACATAAATTGGATAATTCGTGTTGACGGCCACACCGACAAGAAACAGGTTATTGCCGGCACCTCTGGTTATAAAAACAATACGGAACTATCCTTGTTGCGTGCAACGGCGGTTGCAAACGAATTGGCGAATGCCGGCGTATCGAAACGTCGTCTGGTCCCCAGTGGTTTTGGTGATATGCACCCGGTTGAACTTGGCAACACCCCGGCTGCATTACAGAAAAACCGTCGCATAGAATTGCAGTTAACAAACCGATAAAAAAACCGCCGGTTGGCGGTTTTTTATACTTTACTAATTCTGCAAAAAAACGTATAATAACAAAGATTACAGAAAGAAGGGAAAATTATGAAAAACAAATCTTGTGTGGCGACTTGGGTTATTTCACGTATGCTGATTGTAATGGGCGCTGTTGCATTGGGTGCGTGTGCACGTTCTGGTGGCGACTTGGAAAATAGTGGTCCTGTATCAACCCCAACGGTTGACTATGTTGAATCACTTGACGTATATTCCGCCCCACATCAGGATTCATTTTTGAACCAATTGGCAATGAATTATCGTTCATATGCGATATACAACGCCCGCACCAGTGGCTATGCCGATATGGGCGAATTATTTGCAAACAAGGCTGTTGCCGCATTCAGTGGCGACGTTCCCTTCCCTGAAAGTCTGGAAAATTGGCCGGTTGAAAATGAACAAGAATCATTTGAATTATACACCGCCTATAACGAACTGATGGAACAGTTAAAAAACGACGCATCATACACAAACCCACAACTTGCGGCCGAAGCCCAGGCAAAGTTTGATTGTTGGTTGTCTGCATCCGCCAGTGGCCAGGTTGCAACCGCCAACCAATGTCGTGATCGTTTTAACAAAACAATGGTTGCCCTGCGTGATTGCCACGGTGGCAAGGTTGTTCAGTCCCAGGCACAAATGGCACGTGAAACCGAAACCATCAGTGAAACAACAATTGCGACCAACGGCCAAACAACGGTTGAAACAACAACCCAACGCAGTGCCGGCACCTATTATCCAGACACACGCAATATGTCTGCGATGCGCAATACCTCACAAAATCGAGAGGGGGTCATCATCGTGAACAACGTAAATGTCCCAGAACATTTGATTAACCCTGAACCGGTTCAACCAATGGTATTTAACCAGAACATTTACGGTGGCGACAAATCCATTACAAAAAGTGCAAACGACAACAGCATCCGCAACAGCAACAATACTTTAAGTGCCAGCGAATGTACAAACGGCGCAACAAATTGTCCACCGCCGGCCCCTTTGCACGAACACACCTGCAATCACGGGGACAAGGATTGTCCAACCGCCCCATCATTTGCAGTGGTCGTCACAGAAAAGGAACAACAGTGTCCTGCGTGCGCCGAATGTCCGACCTGTCCAGAATGTCAAAAATGCCAAGAATGTCAGAAATGTCCTGACTGTTCGCCGACATTGACGTGTCCAGAACCAATCCCAATGATAAGTGACGAATTGGTCACCCGTGAAGAATTTATAAATATAATGATGGCAATGCGTGCAGAATTGGCAGCGATAAATTCACGTCTGGACCAGATTCAGGCCGCCCAGGGCGAAAAAACAATGATAAAGGTTCAACAGATTCCACTGGAACCGACCCAGCACGTTATGGAAGAAGTGTTTGAAGTTCGCTTTGACTTTAACAAGGCTGTAATTAAACCTGAATACCAGGAACTGATTAAACAATTGGTTGCCGCAACCCAGGAAAACAAAAACATTAAAATTTCTGTTGTTGGGCATACTGACACGACCGGCACAACAAACTATAACTATGCATCGGGTGGCCGTCGTGCCGATGCGGTTCAAAAAATGTTAATTAACTATGGCATCCCAGCCAGTCAAATTGTCGCCGTTTCTGCTGGCGAAGAAGACCTGGCGGTTCCAACACCTGACAACACCCCAAATGCGGCCAACCGTCGTGTTCGTGTTGTCAAAGAAACACATTACACCGAAACCCCAAGACCAGTTCCTGTTGAAATCGACGTCCAGGAATATTCGGCTGAAACCTGCGGTGAATATGGTTGTGACCAGTAAATATATAAGACATTAAGACTTGACAAAAAGTTTTTTGTAATATATATTGACAGTCGTCAGAGAGATGTTTTGACAAAAGGCATTAAAAAATGACTGATACATTGAACAAATTTAATATTGGCAACGAAACTCTTCAGCAAGGCATCCAGGCCCAGGGTTTCAGAAAAGGTGCCAAAACAGTTAACGAAGCCATCAACCTGGCGGCGATTTTTGGGGCCCGAGGTATTACGTTTGGTGCCAATCCTGCCCACCCAGACATCACTGGCAACGAGAAATAAAACAACAATCCCCCCCCAACCGGGGGATTTTTTTATACTTCAATCCCCCCCCTTCTACCCGTTCCGGCAAAATTCCCCTCTGGACGAGGTGGCACGCAGTGCCGGGGTGGTTATTATAATAAACACCACACAAAAAAACAAATCTCAAAACCGTCGTCATTCCCGCAACGGCGGGATTCTATTGCGTCGCAGACATTTTAATACGTTCCCCTCCACAATTCTCCCCGCCCTTGGCGGGAAGTGTCATCGGAACGATGACGAGGGGTGGCTAATAATAAATCCTATTTATTCACCTTCGCCGGCGAAGGGGTGGACGCCCTGCGTCCGGGGTAGTGGTAATAATTATACCTATAGTTCCCCTCCGTTGGAGGGGTGCCCAACGGATGGGGTGGTCAGAGCATTCATCATTACACACCTAAACTAGCACCCACACACCTGGGTTCCGGGGTCAAGCCCCGGAATGACAAATGTTCTTAATCTTTTTATAATAAACACCACACACGGATAGAATTGTAAAGTTGATGTAAAGTTATTCCCCTTCGCTGGCGAAGGGGTGTCGGCACCGCCGACGGGGTAGTGGTTATAATGTATACCAACTGTTCCCATCTGCACAGGGATGGCACGCAGTGCCGGCAAAATTCCCCTCTGGACGAGGTGGCACGCAGTGCCGGGGTGGTCAAAGATTTCTTTATTATCTTAAATCAAAAAACTTGCCTGCACCCCGAAGTTTTAACGAAGTGGTGTCATCCCGTGGCCTGCACCCCCCCCGGTTCCAAGTTCGACAAAAAACACCTGAACGCAAATAAAAAAATCCCCCAACAAAAGGGGAACGATTTATTATTGGCTATACGCACAATCTGTGCCATACCTAAAACTGCCTGCGACGTCCTCGCCATTCAGATTTATTTTGCAACTGCTGATACCAGTTCCACCCGTGCTTTTATAGACTAAATTAGTGTATGACGTTAAATCAGACGTCTTAGCATAAGTCGGACACGCCGCACAAAAATCATCATCCCAATTAACCAAACTATTACTAATCGGATGATCTGCTGTCACACTTTGATCTGTAATACACGCAACATTTGATATATCACCAATATTAGCAGAGTTAGACAACCCTAATCTAGAACTTCCCCACATAGGATCAACTACATAAATATCTCGTGCAACACTGCTAACTGCAGTGCTAGAATCCCAATAACTCTCTTCATCACAACGCAACAATTCCGCCTCTATCAACTCTACCGTCATCGTTGAGGCCATATTTCCTGTCGTATAATAACAATTCACCCCGGCACCTGAACCAGAACCTGTTCCTGAAATCGACCCTGAACCCTCTGTCCAATTCTGCAATCCCGAAGTAGCCTCAACAT
>JAFURS010000012.1 GCA_017471805.1 Alphaproteobacteria bacterium | reverse complement strand
TAATGTCCCGACAATGGTCGGGATGCTGTTGCTATACAACAGGGCTTGTCCCAAAGGCAATGGGGTTCTATGCTTGAATCGATCAACTCCCGACCACTCTTTATTTGAGTGGTCTTTTGTTTGGGGTTGTATGTTTGTCAGACAATGGACTTTTGTTATTGGAATTGCGTTCGTCATTGGGGTTGGCGTTGGGGCGCAATTACCCACACGGACGGTCGCACCACCCAGCGCACCCGCACGCATAGAAGCATATTTCACCCCCGGCACCGAATGCGAAGACCGCATAATTGCAGAAATCAATCGTGCCACGACCATTGACATTGCCGTATATTCTATAACCAATCCGAAAATTGCGAACGCCATTATTACCGCCCACCGTCGGGGCGCCCGTGTCCGCATCGTCACCGATCGAGTTATGGCCGGACATAAATCGTCTATGATTGATGAACTGGCGGCCGCCGGCATCCCCGTCCGCATCAATCGCCGGCACAAGATTGAACATAATAAATTCGCCGTCTTTGATAATATGAGTATGGTGACGGGTTCCTATAACTGGACCACCGCCGCCACAAAATACAACAGTGAAAACTGCATTTTCCTAACCACCCCCGCACAAGAATATAGTAAAAGATTTGAGTATTTATGGGGGATGTATAAGTAAAAAATCCCCCTTTACGGGGGAATATCAACATTTAATCCAGTTGACCATGACGCCACGCCATTTCATAGCAGATTGCTCTTCTATTCTATGGATAGCGGCCAACAACATTTGTTTTTTCATGTTAGTTCTCCTGTCTATCTTTGTACATGAAGATATTTATGTTCAGGATTCAAGAATAGTTTTTAGTTCGTTATATAGTTTGATTCTTTCCTCGCAATAAACATAGACACCATCATGGGTCATTAGACCGTCCTTGACACGAGTCGCAGGACAGCCATTTCCACACAAATCCCAAAAACGACACTTCTGGCATTTTTCTGGTTTGTGTAAAAATAGTTTTTTAAATCTTGCATAAGAAGCGGTCTTGTAAACATCAGCCAAATCCATGTCTAATATGTTTCCGTATGGCATTTCACTGCGCAAATATTCACATGGATAAATATTCCCATCTGGGTCTATAGATATCCAACTTAAGCAAGAATGTTTGCTTGAACACAGGTTCATCGTTTTATTTGACAACCACGCAACAACTTCATCTATTTCGCGAACCTTGACAGATGTGTCAGCATGTTCAAACCATGCGTGTAATACATCTTTTAAAAAGTAAAACCAATCATCCGAACTAACGCTAAAATTATCAGAACAAGAATCATAAACTGGACTAAATTTGATATCGGTAAAACCGCTGGCGACCAAAAAATCAAATATTTCTTTGCCGTATTTTATACTGTCTTGCGTAATTGTTGCAATCACCGGGGGTTGCAGTCCAACATCCCTTAGATATTTAACACCACGCATTACATTCGAAAAACTGCCAATCCCCACATGGTCAACACGGTTTAAATTATGTAAAAATTCTGGCCCATCAATGCTGACACTAACAGTGATATCATTATCCTTGAAGAACCGAGCAAATTCTGGGGTTATTAATGTAGCATTTGTTTGCACCATATTTGTTACAATATGTTCACTGTTTTTATATTTATCTATAAATTCAACTGCCTTTTTGAAAAAGTCTATACCCGCAAGTAACGGTTCACCACCATGCCAAGAGAAAAATACACTGCCTTGAAAAGCTAAATTTTTTCTTATCGCGGTTTCAAGAATATCCAGGGGCATTATTTTGATACATGATTTGGCGAAAGGGGCCGCATAACAATATTTACACCTTAGATTACAATTATTGCCTGCGGGTTTTATCTGTAAGCCAAATCCTTGCATATCAATGTCCTTTTAGTTTTTCTTGTTCCATATACCTGCGAACAATGCTTTCATCAAAAAACTGTAACCGGCCACTGGGCAACATTAACATTCTATCTATGCCCAGGTGTTTCAAAAATTCTAAGTCATGGCTGACTATAATCAATGTACCACCATATTCTGAAAAACTTTGTGCGATGGTTTTCTTGGTTGCTACATCCAGATGATTTGTTGGTTCGTCTAATAATAAAACATTGGCACCACCAAGACATAATTTGGCCAGTTCTAAACGGCTGCGTTCGCCTGGCGACATTGTTTTTACGCTTTGTTTTACCTTGTCCCCAACAAAATTAAAGTGATTTAAAACAGAACGCAGTTTTGATGTGCCGATATTTGTTACACTTGATGCGTTTTCCAGAATTGTTATATTTGGGTTTAATGTCTCGTATTCCTGGGCATAGTATCCCAAGTCGGTTTTTTTACCAATACGAACAATACCAGAATCAGGTTTTAATATTTTGTATAATAATTTTAACAAGGTCGATTTACCTGCGCCATTTTCCCCAACAATTAAAAATTTCTCGCCCCGATTTAATGAAAATGTAAGATTTTTAATTACTTTCCTATTGGTAACGTATGAAAAGTTTAAATTTTCCACCGTGATTGGCAAAATATCCGCTTCACGATTTGGACTTAGCTCCAAATCAATATCTTTCTTTTCCATGGGTGCAACCACCAGATTCTGACGCATTTTATCTAACATTTTTTCACGACTTTGCGCCTGTCTTTTTGCCTTACCCGATTTGCCACGTTGGCTGTCAACAAATGCCTGGATACGATTTATTTCACGCATTTGCTTTTGTAATTGCCGTTCCAAACTCTCGTTTGTTTCCGCCAATGTGCGCAAGAAACGTTTATACCCAAACCCATATAATGTCCCAGTATGCATCATAGCATCTAAATACAGAGTCTTATCCGCGACCTTGTCTATGAATTCTTCATCGTGCGATATAAATATTACCGACGCATCTGTTGCAACCAGATAATCTGTCATCCATTCACGACTGGTGGCATCCAGGTGGTTTGTCGGCTCGTCTAAAAATAAAATACTGGGGCGTGAATATAATGTTCGGATAAATGAAATCTTGGATTTTTGACCACCTGATAATTCACCTAGCTTTTTGTTCAGATTCTGACGATCGATACCCATCTGGTCTATCATAGTTTCTAATTCAGATTCCGCAGTATATCCATCCCAATATTCAAATTCAGATTGACACACCCCCAATTGCTGTAACAATTCTTCTGAATCATCGCCGTCGGCCATTTTGGTGTATATTTCCGTCATACGTCGTTCTATTTCGGCCAAAGGTCGCCCCGAACGCAAGAAATCATAAACAATAACATCATCCGGCAGATTCAATTCGTCTATCGTTTGTGGCATCCAACCAATACGTGGACTTTTACCCATATAGAATTCGCCTGCATCACTATCAATTTGATTCAATAAAATTCTAAACAAGGTGGATTTTCCGGCACCATTTAAACCGACAACAGCGACTTTTTCACCGTCCTGAACAGAAAAATTCAAGTTTTTGAAAATTACATTACTATCAAAAGACTTCTCAAGATTTTTTACAAGAAGCATTTTTGAGCCGTTTTTTTTTAGCGTAATATATAAAAAAAATAAATCAAGCAATATTTCTTACTCTACAAACACAATCCCGAACCATTGATAGATATTTCCTAACCCAACAATCCCAGCATTGAATTGGTGGTGCGTTGCATAGATTCACGGACGGGGTCGCAGGATAATCTGGCATAGATTTGGGTGGCGGCGGTGGAACAATGCCCCAGCGACTGGCCGATGATGTGCAGGCTGGTTCCGATGATGGCCTGGTAACTGCCCATTGAGCGGCGCAAGTTATGGATGCGCAGGTTTTCAATATTTGCACGTTTCGGAACGATGACACGTCCCAGAATTTAACGGGTGTGGAAAATTGGTTGCGCCCATTTTGTGTTCTGGGTTTGATTCCCGGTGACACGGGGTTCAACGATTATCCACGATGACCAATTGTTAAATATTTTCTGGGCCGTGGCAACGTGGGTAGGAGAAATATACAATTCGCCAACATTAACATCCAGCCCCGAATGATGACGGATAAAGGCAATCCCTAAATCATTTAGTAATTGAGATAATGATTGGGCCTGGGCGGCTGATGAAAACTTAAAACCAGTTTGTGTTCCGGTGTCGATATCGGCAAGTTCGGTTGTAAAATAAGCCTCGCTATTGCCGGATTGCTTTGCAATATCATTCAGACGGGTCATAACCTGGCCATAGGTCAGAACCTTTTTCGCCGCATTTTGAAAATCTTTTTTTCTATCCATTTTTTACCCCTTTATATCATATGCTATGATATATATAATAATAATGAAAAATCAACCCCTGGCCCATAGTTACATTAAACATCTTCGCCAAAGAGGATATGCCATATTTCAGATATATGTTTAGCAATGTTATAAGCCAATAACGGCGGGACTGCATTACCTATAATCTTGTATGCACCCGAACCACTAACGTTGGGTTGAACAAATTTATAATCATCGGGAAACGTTTGAATCCTGGCACATTCACGAACAGTTAATCGACGTTGTGGCAGACCACAAGCCAATTCTGTGGTATTTTTTCCGCCGTTTTCAGCCGAAAGTCGCCGAAATTCTATGTTGCCGTGATGTTCAGCCCGAATAGTAGGCCCAAGACCGTGGGGCGAAACCTCGGTATTGCCCTGGCCCTTGGGAATATATTTGGCACGTGAATATGTTTGTTGCGAAACGTCCAATGAAACATCAGGTTCAGATAGACCACGAAATGCAATCTGTGTTGTGACCATCGGTAATAAGTTTGTTGCTGAAAACAAATCTGATTCCGTATTCCCGTGTATATTATGGGTAATTGGTGGGTATAAATCGAGTTCTTTATTTTTGATTTTTTCCAAAATACCAGGCTTTAAATGTTTTATATTTAAGCCAATGAAAATTATACGTTCCCGCTTTTGAGGAACACCGTATTGCCCTGCATTTAAAACCCGGGCAGGATACACATAATACCCATTATCATCGATTGCCGCAAAATCATTTTCTATGATTTTTTTTGCATCCCCCAAAGATATAAGACCCTTGACATTTTCTGCAAAAAATATTTTCGGCTTGGTAATAGAAATTACTTCTTTCATCCAAAGGTATAATGAACCACGACTCTCTTGGGCGGAAATGTCATCTGCGACCTTGCCAAAATGATTCTTGTGCGATGCAAATCCCTGACGCTTACCCGCAAGACTAAAATCTTGACACGGAAAGCCCCCTGTCACAATATCGACTTTTTCTGGAAATACAGCTTCACCGCTTTTGTGTTTTTTTACCAAATCAACTATGCTATCTGTTAAATAAACATTGTCCTGGTGACGTGACGAAAAATAAGATTGCCAGGCATTCGCAGCAACTGGCAAAATATCATTACTAAATATCGTCTTGAACCCGGTCGGGCAAAGCAAGACTTTATCGTCAATCACACGACTGACCCATTTAGGGTGGATTTTTGTATTTACAGATTCTTGAAAAACGGTAAAATCACCTTCGAACCCAAGGTCCATACCGCCACAACCACTAAATAATGACAAAACGTTTTTCATACCTGCCCTTGCTTTCCTGATAAGAAGATATACAATATTTTACGCAAATTGTAAACTAAAAGGTTAATTATGGCAGACGTTTTAACAAATCTTAGAGAGTTATCAGTTGGCATTTCTTTCTTTTATTTTGACAATCCTGATGACATAACCCCTGCAACTTTTCGTAATCTGTGTATATCTAACATTTCTGGGTTCGATAGTCGGACACCTGTATCCCAGGGGGATGAATTTAGCGTGCGTGAATTACAAACAATAAAAAACGGTATTATTCTGGGGAAACGTTTGGGGGATGTTTTAGGATTTAGAAAATCAAATCCCAGCATTCGTTGGCGTGGCAATGAAAAAGACGACCTGATTGACCTGCAAATCAACGATACGAATATTTCTCTGAAGGAAAAATCTTGGATATTAAAAAATATGGGATTGTATTCTGTGCTTAATATTCTAACTAATTCTGATAAATTCAGGCGGGGTGTGCATATATTTGAAACTTTTGCACCTGATGAATTTGAACAATGGTTTGAAAGCGCAATAAAATGCCTGATGCAAAATCCAAAATTTGAATATATTAGCCCCAAGGGATATACGTCACGTGGCCGAATAGAAAAACAAACATTGTATTTAACAATAGATAATACAACAGTTGAAATTCCAGACATACAAAATCTAACATATGCAAAATTTAACCAATTAACAAATTCTAAGATTCGTGAAAAAGTTTTTTGCAAGTGGTTAAGCAATGCAGCAGATAAAAACTATCACGATAAAAAACGTGTTTGTGCAATGACTGCTGGAAAAAATTTAGAAAAATATATAAACCAGCACTTGGTTAATAGTTCGCCGGCAATTTTAAATCTGTTCAATTTGGAAAAATACGAATATATTTATGCGAAAAACGATGGACATATATTGCAAATATCGAAAGTTCCGGGGATTGACACCGTTGATTATACAAACTGGTGCATAGAAAAAGTTGAGGTTTCAATACCAGATTCACAATTAAACTTGAAAACAACGATTCGGAATGTAAAAACAGGAAAACTTTGCACGTTTCGGAACGAGATACGATATTCGCACGGGCAATTTAATGGAACACCAGAAGCAAAGTTATATGTCGAGGCTGGCGATAACTTGGAAGATATTATCTATTTATCACTGATATAAAAAATCGCCCTGGGGGCGGAATGCACCACAAGGCGTTTTTTCAGAGAATGATGTTCAGGGGACCCTAGCGGGTAAAGCAAAGATGACCCTTGTCATCATAGACATATACAAAACTGCCACGACGGATACTGACCGTGCCGCCGGTATAGCCCTGTAATTCACCGCTTAGGGTAAATAATAACCCGCCACGTTCATTATACACATAGACAAAATCACCACGTTGTGTGACCGCTGCGATTGCCATTTTTGACTCCTTTGGTTGGCGTTCAATTTTATAATAATACGCCCATCGGACAAAATTGGTCGTTCGTGCTATAAATATTAAATTTTAGCCGTTTTTATGCTATAATGCCCAGGAAAGGGGATTTTTATGGCAAAAAAAAGTATGTATGAAATCATCAAAAAGCAAAACGGTGAACGATTTGCCAAGGCAATTCGCAACTATGACAACGGTATTTTTGATGTGCCAAACATAGACAACATCGTCAGATTCGCAGGACGTGAAGCCGAACCAATTATGAACTATCTGGTGTCGTTGAAAAATATTCGTATCGAAGAAATGGCGGTGCATATGGACCCAATTGAACTGCTGAGAAAAGCCGGATATGATGCGTATGTTGCCGATACACTGGCCAAGCAAAACGCAATTAAAAAATACTTTGCAAGGGGCGAAGAACTGTGCACGTTTAACGACCCAGACAGATTTGAAAATTACTATATCATAAATGCAGTGCATAAAGATGCAGAAAGTATAAAGCGTGAGGATTTTTTAGACCCAGAACGTGAGGACAAATATGGGACATCTGTTATATCTATACAGGTTCTGAAAGACGGTGGATTTATCAGTATTAAAAATCGATATAATCATACCGTTGAAAACCCAGACAATACATTTAATTCAAATCCCGACAATATAATCGCAGGGTTGGCGGATTCAATCCGTCACTATTTCGATGTGGATTTTTCATCGTCTGATATGACACTGCCCAAGAATTTCGTTTTGGTTAACAAGCAAATATGCAGATACAATTCAGAAGTAAATAATATCTATTTCGGTAATGATTTTTATATCAAAGACGGGGTTATTACAAAACTAAATACCCAGTTTGAGTTAATGCTGGGGCGGGGACTGATTCTTGATATGCGCACAAAAACAGTTAAAAATATTGCCGCCAACGAACCAAACGGTAAATTTATCGAAGATGCAATCAGGGATAAAAAAATACAATTAGCAAACGGTCTGGATGGGGAAAAAATCTTGATGGCAAATGGTAAAAAAATTCTGGAAGTTAGAAATGGTGAAATTTCCTGGGTAAATACGCCAGATGCCGATGAAATAAATCTGGATAAGTTTTTGCACCTGCGGGGAACACAGGATTTTAGCAATGTAAAAACACTGAAAATAAAAGAAGCTAATTTTACAGGACGAAATTCTTTTGGCGATATTATTTTTAATCCAAACGCAGATGAAATTCATTTTTCTGGGTATATTAACATAAGCAAAAGCAGACAGTTTAATTTCGCAAATGTTAAACGACTTTATATAGACCATATAAATCTGGCAAAGGTAAAAACAAACCCAAATGCAGAAGTATTACAAATGACCGATGTCTCATTCCCAAATGGTCACAAGATGGATTTTAGTGGGGTCAGGCGATTAAAGATGAACCAGGCGTATCTTTTTGAAATCGCACAATTGGAACTAAGCAATATTTTACTGAACCCATATGCCCACGAAATCGAACTGGCCGATATGTGTTTGGTGTCGGATGTTAATCTGGTTAATGTTGGACGGTTTAAGCTGAGCGGGATGACACTGGATAAAAAAGCAAAAATTAAAATCGGCAGTGTTCAAGAACTGGAATTTGATGAAGTTAATGGTATGCGTGGGATTTGGGATTTTAGCCAGGTTGATGGACTGAAAATTATAAACAGCGATTTGGCAAATATAACAGAAATGAAACTAAATCCAAATGCTGATTCAATATCGATATTCTTTGAACGCAGCAGAAGAAAATCACAATATTTTGCCGATAAAATATTGGATGTTAGTGGGGTGCGTAATCTGAATCTAAGTTATATAAATGGAATCAAGCAATTAAAGGCAAATCCAAATGCAAAAAGCCTGATACTGAATGATGTTAGCGGAATTAGTGGAATACTGAATCTGGGTAATGTTGGCAATATTTGTATGTCAAATTCTGATATGACAGGAACAGATGTAAAATTTAATCCAAACGCATATGCGATAACCCTAACAAATGTAAAGGGGTTGCGTGGTGTTCTGGACTTTTCAAATGTCGCATCACTGGACCTGACGGGGTCAGATTTAAGCCAAGTGACAGAAATTAAGGTTCATCCAAATACCCATATTGTTGGGAATTTCAGTGGGCTGATAAATAAAATGAATCAAAATGCATTTATAAATGGTATTAGTGTGATTGAACAAAAAAGAATCGAAAAGAACAAACTGGACCAGAAAGTTATTGCAGGCGAATTTGCAAAAAGAAATGGATTCTATGTCGACAAAGACTTCTGATAAAACAAAAATATAAAAAAAGGATAAAATATGCCGAACTTAAAACTGACGCTGACAACGGGCGAAGTTGTTATAAAAATGATGCCAGATGTTGCACCAAAACACGTTGCTAGAATTTGCGAACTGGTAAAATCAGGGTTCTATAATGGACTAAAATTTCATCGTGTTATAGATGGATTTATGGCACAAACAGGTTGTCCAATTGGCAACGGCACAGGTCGAAGCGGGGTTAGCATACCCGCTGAGTTTTCAGCCGAACCATTTCTGCGGGGAACTGTCGGTATGGCACGGGCTGCAGACAGAAATTCCGCAGATTCTCAATTTTTTATATGTTTCCAAAACAGTCGCTTTTTGGACGGACAATATACCGTATGGGGCAACGTTATTTCAGGGATGGAAAATGTCGATAAAATCAAGCGGGGCGATGAAATGGCCAATGGCGCTGTTGAAAATCCTGACAAGATTATCAGTGCAGAAATTATAGAATAATAAAAAAATCCCCATAATGGGGATTTTTTGGGCGTGAGAAACATTAGAAAACTATTTTTTATTTCGTGTGTTTTTTGACGCTTTTGGTGCGGTTCTTTTTTTCGTGATTGGCACCTCGTCGGTGGTGGACATTATGTCCAGTTCCATTTCCCCATTTGCAATGTCCATTATATTATTTACATTGCGACGCAGATTTGGATGACGGTCTGCGTATTTCTTAATCCCAATCAAAATCGCAGCCGTTATTATTTTTTCCAGATTCTGGGCATCAAGATTTTCGGTTATCTTGCCACGAATGCCTGACATAATCCCAGATACTGTATTCTTGGCACGACGTATGAATTTACGACGACGATGCAGATGGATTATTTCACTTATCCACATCCAAATTAGCATCACAACCAATGGTACAATTATACAAAATAAAAAATAACGATACCAACTGTCGCAAAATGGTGTCGGAAACATCGCATCACACAGACGTTGAAAATGCAACGCAGACACCGCAATAATTTCATATATAACAAGTGCAGTAAAACATATTTTTGATTTTAATAGCATTGTGGGTTCCTTTGGTTATTGACATACACACAATACTATAAAACACCAATATTTGCACCAGGTATGAATTCCAAAACAAACCGCCCAATGGGCGGTCTGATTATTCAGCAACAGATTCGTCGGTTTCGTCGGATGCACCGTCTTGTGAATCTTGGTGTGATTCAATGGCACGGGCAACCGTTTCAATCTGTAATAATTGGTTTTCCAAGGCGGCACGTTCTGATGACTTGTACCCTGTTTCCACAGGCGGTGTGACAGTTGCAGTGTCACCATCCTTGGTGGCGGTTGAATCATCGGCCATTGCCCCAGTTGATATTGCGGGATTTATTAGATTATTATAAATCTCTATCGCTTGGTGAGAGCCGGCAATATCACGGGCCAATAATTTATTTTCAGGCCCCGGGAAAAACCAATCGTCCAGTTTCACAGCAGTAATCTGCATTATCGGACGGGTGCGGGCCTGGGCCAACCATTGGGGTAAAAATGGCGTGTCTGAATAATACCATAACGCCCCCCAATAAAAAACACCCATAACAACAATACCACGAATAATACCAAAGATTACCCCCAGCGTCTTGTCCGTGACGTTCATTATGCTGTCTTGGATTTTATCACGCAATTTCTGATTCAAGAAACCAACCAACAACAAGATTGCAAAGAATACAATAAAGTATGATGCAACCAATGTGCCAACAGTTGATTCTGATAAATCAAACCACGACTGCAACAACCGGTCAAGTGCCGGTGATGCAAATCGGGCAGAAATCGCAGCAACAACCCACGACAGCGTCGCAATCGTTTCATAAACGCCACCACGAATTGTTGCCCAGACAGTCGATGCCAATATAACGGCAACATAAACGTAATCAAGTGTTGTTAAGTCAAACATTATCGTTCCAACCTGAGTGTAAATGATTATTTACGTTTATCCTTGCGAACCAAGACATAACCCAAACCGGCAACCAGGACAATCAACAGGCCCCAGAACCAGGCTACGCTGCCTTCATTTTTTTTTTCGGTTTCAGATTCAGTCGCTTCTTCGGTGGCAGGTTCTGCAACAGTTGCACTGTATTCAGAAATAGCGTTCACACGATCAGCGTGTTCAGATTTGAACTTTTCTGCATCAGCGGCCAGGGCTTTTTTGTTTTCAGCCGCAACAGCCTTCTGTTCGTCTGACAGGTCTGCTTCAATGTGCTGGCGCAGGGTGTCTTGCATAAATTCGGCATAGCCCTGTTCGCACTTGTCACCAATTACCAATACAGGAACACCACCGTTGTCAAATTTACATTCGGTTAATGCAGCCTGAAATTTTTCCATATTTGCCTGGTCCATAACATTGACTTCTGTGACCTTTAATTCAGGATATTCATAAACCAATGTGCTGGAAATAAATTCACGGGCGTGATGACAGTGTGGGCAAGATGGTGAATAATACACCGTGATGTCCGCAGCAGATGCAGCACCAATAAATGATAAACCCAAGATGGCTGATAAAAATGATGTTTTCTTCATATATTTACTCCTTTCGATGTTCCGATTATAGAAAATATTTTATTTGGGGCGCAAGTGCTTTTTAATAAAATTTTCCTGTTGAAAAATTATAATTTCGCAGGCAACATAAACCTGTCACAAAAGGGAGAAAAATATGTTCGATTTAGCACAATTTCCATTACCGTATGAAACAAATGCACTGGCCCCATATATTTCACAAGAAACATTAGAAACACATCACGGAAAACACGTTGCAACATATATAAATAATTTGAATAATCTGATTGAAAATACTCCATACGAAAACGTTTCGTTGGTCCAAATTATTCAGGAATCTGCAAATACACCAAAAGATAAAAAAATATTTAATAATGCCGCACAGGTCTTTAACCACAACTTCTTTTTTAACGGTATGTGTAAAGATTGCACCGCAAAAATCCCCGATGAAATCATAGAAAAATTTGGCAGCACAGAAAATTTCAAAAAACAATTCAAAGATGCCGCAACCAGTCTGTTTGGCAGCGGATATACCTGGCTGGTGCGGGATGGGGACGAATTAAAAATAATTAACACAAACAATGCCGATACACCAATCGCATATAATATGGTGCCGATTTTGAATCTGGACGTGTGGGAACACGCATATTATTTAGACTATAAAAACAAACGTGCGGATTTTGTCGATTCGTTTCTGGATAAACTGGTGAATTGGGATTTTGTTAGCGAAAATCTAAAACAATAAAAAAAAACGGGTTAAGCCCGTTTTTTTATCAACCTAGCGGTCATAGATAACCGGGGTTTTGTTTATCGAATATACACGGCCATCATTTTCAATATTGTAATACAAATATATCACATTCGATGGTCCAATCACATTATACCAAGGATTATATTCCCCAATAACCTGGCGGGTGGTATTGTATGGAAATACAGAACGAAACGTATTATCAAAAACACGTGAATATTTGTCACTAAATTCTGGGGAAACAATCATATTCATTGCGACAATACCATTTGGCGCAATACGTGATTTTAGACGTTCCATAAATTCAACCGTTATAAGGCTTTCCGGGACCTGATATGAATTTGAATAAACATCTAATAAAATAAAATCATACTGGGTATCCGTGTTTTTAAGATACTGACTGGCGTCGGCAACAACAAACTTTTTATTTTCAGGCAACGGACGACCCAAGAAGTATTTTTCAGATACGTCTTTTAATGTATGCTCTATATCTACAAATGTATAGTCGTTGCGTGTGTCATCCAGCCCCAGGGTAAAGCCCCCTGCCCCAAGGACTAAAATCTTGTATGTCCGGTCGTGCGGCATTGTGTTGATAAAGTTTTTATTTAAGTAATCTATGTATTCGGCAACATAACCACGGGCCGTGTCATATACAGACATAGGCAAGCCGTTCATATATAAAATGCGGGTCGTGTCATATTCAGATACAGAAATCGTTGAATTTGCATTATTTACAATAATTCCATACTGCTTGGCCTGATAGGCATTACTGTTGATATAAAATGATGCCGCTAAAACCAGTCCACACACAATCCATACCCACCAACGACGACTTAAAACCAGTGCGCCAATAACCGCCATTGTCGTCACCAACACAACGGTATAATTTACCCCCATAAACGGCATTAACAGCAATGTCGTTGCAATAGAACCAAACACAGAACCAATTGTATCCCACGCCATTATGTTGCCGGTGCAATTGTTATTAAATGTATGCAAGTGACGTGATAACAAGGTTGTATTAAAGCCGAACAAAAATGGCCCCGCCGATAAAAACACAAGTGAATAAATAAACGTCTGAATCGCCCCAGATTGAATCCCGCCACGATATAACCAGAAAAAGTATTGGGTGATAAGTGGGAAACTGGCCGCACAGACAGACAGCAACGCAATGAACAAGAAACTAAAATTCAAAATTGACCGTATCTTTTTTTCAGGCACACGTTGGGATTCGCCAGCAAAATACCCCAGCGACATAAAACCCAAAAATATCGCCATTATAATACTGGTGATGACGGCACTGCTGCCGACATAGAAGGACAATTGACGCAATACAACCAATTCTAGTGATAAACTGACATAGCCATTTAGAAATATTAAAAACACTAGCGCAGTGCGTGATAATTTTGACATTATTCTTTCCCCCGGTTTCTTTCAAAAGGTGATATTAGTAAAAAAAACAATTATACGCAATGCTATTTTTAGTGCGCATTCATTAAGCGAATATCATCAAATTCAGGAAACCGATTGAACATTGCACGGGCAAATGGACACAATGTAATTATGTGCCGATGTTGGGAACGGGCCATATCGGCAACATTGCGAACCAGCGTCAATCCGATATTGTGATGACGAAATTCAGGCGAAACACCCGTGTAATCTATTATTAGCGTGTCGGGACCAACACGAACAAACGTTATTTCCCCGATTTTCTGTCCATTTAGGACAGCATCAAAGCCGTCTTGGGATGGGGTTAAAAGATATTGAACTTCTTTTTCCATAAACAAAATATATCACGTGAATTTATTTATTGGCATAAGACTGTTTTCAAAATACAGAACGCTTGACAAAATTCATTTATGTGCATTATAATATTTATTATGAAA
Source organism: Alphaproteobacteria bacterium (assembly GCA_017471805.1). Taxonomy (GTDB): domain Bacteria; phylum Pseudomonadota; class Alphaproteobacteria; order Rs-D84; family Rs-D84; genus Enterousia. The sequence continues at coordinate 18,520 of JAFURS010000012.1, read as the reverse complement.
TATACCGAAGAATATAAAATTGCTGTTCTGAACTGGGCCAAGGAAAATGGCACTACAATTGCTGCACGGCACTTTAAGTTGCAAAGCAGCACTATTATTCGTTGGAATAAAAAGTATAATATTTATCAAATGCAACCAATGCGCAGTTTTACAGAAGAACAAAAAGTTGAAATTCTGATGTGTGCTGAAACCTGTGGCCTGACTAATGCGATGCGACTTTACAAGGTTGATACTGCGACCATTCAAGAGTGGAATAAAACCAGGGCAATTTATACAGGTAAAAAGGATAAAGCCCAAAATAAAAAAAAGCGTGAAATCGTTTCAGAAGATAAAATCCTGGAAATCTTGAACTTTGCAAAAACAAATGGTGCATCGGCGGTAATCCAAAAATACAATGTTCCACAATCGACCTTGCAAAATTGGAATAAGAAATACAATGTATATGAAACCAGACAGGCAACCAAGTATTCGGACGAAACAAAGCAGATGATTACTGATTTTGCACAACGCTATTCAATTGCAGATGCGGCCAGGAAATTCGCCCTGCCCGGCCATCTTATCAAAAAGTGGTTGCAGGCCACAAACGGCAAGCATAAATAACCATTATAATTTCACACCGTATTTGCCACGATTTATGGGACGATAGGATAAAGCCTCGGCCAGGTCGGACATTTCAATATCCGACGAACCACGCAGGTCGGCAATCGTTCGGGCCAAACGCTTAATCCGGTTATAACCACGGGCCGACATACCCATCTTTTCAGCAGCAGCATTCAAAAATGTCGTCAATTCAGGCGTCAATGGCGCAAAACGTTCCAATTCCGCCCCGTCCAAGGTGGCATTTATTCGACCCTGGCGTGCAATCTGGCGGGAACGTGCCGCAACAACACGGGCCCGTATTTCAGCACTGGTTTCACGGGGACCATCATCGGTCGTCATTTCCCAAGGCTTTACAGCATCGACATCAACGTGCAAATCTATGCGGTCTAGTAATGGACCAGATATTTTGTTCTGGTATGCTTCGGCACAGCGGGGCGCACGACTGCAAGACAATGCCGCATTGCCCAAGTGACCGCAAGGACACGGATTCATTGCCGCAATTAACTGAAAACGGGCCGGATATGTCGCATTACAACGGGCCCGAGATATCAGAATACGACCGGATTCCATTGGCTGACGCAAAATTTCTAGGGTTGCACGATTAAATTCAGGTAATTCATCCAAAAACAATACACCATTGTGTGCCAATGATATTTCGCCCGGACGTGCGTCAGAACCACCACCCGCCAAGGCAACCGGACTGGACGTGTGATGAACACTGCGAAATGGACGAACCGTCATCAGACCATTTGATTTTAATTGGCCGGCAATCGAATATATGGTTGATGTCTCTAAAATCTCGGCTGGGGTAAGGGGTGGCATAATCGTCGGCAAACGTGATGCCAACATTGTCTTGCCAGATCCTGGGGGACCAACCATCAACATTGCGTGACCACCAGCCGCCGCAATTTCCAATGCCCGCTTGGCCGCAGATTGACCGTGGACTTCGGCCATATCAAGTGGGGTGGAGGTCGTGTCAGACACAGATACTAATTCAGGCACAGGTAAAACCTGGGTGCCTTTGAAATGATTTATCAGTTGAACAATATGAAATGGCGCAATGATATTAGTATGGCCGGCCCATCGTGCCTCGGTCCCTTGGTCGCCAGGACATATTATCCCCAGCCCGTTGGACGTTGCCCAGACACTGGCCGGTAAAACCGCATCTGTTTTGACAATTGCACCATTTAACCCAACTTCGCCCAGGATTAAATATTTTTCAAGTTCATCCGACGGCAATACCCCCAGCGCACACAATATCCCACACAATATCGGCAGGTCAAAATGAGAACCAGTTTTTTCAACGTCTGCGGGCGACAAATTCACAGTTAACCGCTTAGGCGGTAATGATAAATTTAGGGCAGATAAAACATTGCGAATACGTTCGGCAGATTCTTTGACAGCACGGTCCGCCAATCCAATGATGTTAAATTCAGGCTTTGACAGACCCGATGACAATTGAACCTGAACGTCAATGGGCGTAGCGTCGATTCCGTGAAATATAATTGACTTTAAGCATATCATAGGGCTATATTAAAACTTGAATTAAATTTCCGCAAGTTATAATATGCATCTGACATAATCAAAAGGAATAAAGGTATGCCTGCAAAAAACAAAAACGTCGCACGTGAATGGTTTAACACTATATTTTATGGGGCGCTGATTGCAATCGTGTTCCGCAGTTTCTTGCTAGAACCATTTAATATTCCGTCTGGGTCTATGATTCCAACAATGCACGTGGGCGACCATATATTTGTAGAAAAATGGGCATACGGTTATTCACGCTATTCATTCCCGTTTGGTTCGTGGAAAATGTGGGATGGACGATTCTGGGCATCTGAACCAGAAGTCGGCGATGTTATTGTATTCCGAAATCCTGCAAACGAATCCCAGGACTATGTTAAACGCTTAATCGGAAAACCAGGCGATAAAATTCAGATGATAAATGGACGGTTGCATATCAACGATGTACAGGTGCCACGTGAAAATGAACGACCGTATATTATTGCAACACTGCCAAAGTCTATGCGCAGTGTCGGATATTACAAAGACAATATGTCAATCAAAGGCAATAAAATTTGGATAGACAATAAACCCGCCGATTTTGGATATACAATCGAGTATAAACCTGATGATTTTTGCTATTCTTATAATGGTGCGTGTGGCGTGTTCCAGGGCAAAGAATATACAGAAACATTACCAAATGGTGTGCAACACAGTATTGTAGAAATGACAGACGATGCATACTTTGATAATACAGACGTATTTGTTGTGCCGGAAAATCATTTCTTTTTTATGGGCGACAACCGTGACAACAGTGGCGACAGTCGTGGCGACGTTGGTTTTGTGCCACGTGATAATGTCTTGGGGCAAGTGTGGTTTATATGGTATTCGCATAATTACTATGCGCCAATGTTGGCCATTTGGAACTGGGGGAATAAAATGCGTTGGGACCGATTTGGAATGGGTGTGAAATAAAATGGATATTTTGAACTATACTTTTAATGATAAAAAACTGTTGGAATTGGCACTGACGCAAAGTGGCGTTGATTCTGTGCGAAATAACGAACGCTTGGAATTTATCGGCGACCGTGTGTTGGGGTTAAGTGTGGCGGAACTGATATATGAAATGTATCCAAATGAAACCGAGGGGGAATTGGCCCGACGGCACGCAATGCTGGTATCGACAGATACATTGGGTGATGTCGCACGAAAAATTGGACTGGAAAAACACGTTCGACACGGACATATGACTGCAGGACGGATAAAGCATATGTTGGCTAATTCAATGGAAGCCGTGTTGGGCGCAATCTATATCGACGGTGGATTTGATACAGCCAAAGAAATAATCATTGAAATATGGCGGGATTTGGCGGCAAATGATGCGGTCGCACCCAAAGACCCAAAAACAACATTACAAGAATTGGTTCAACAAAAAGATTCTGGAAATCTGCCACAGTATGAATTTTTGGGACAATCAGGCGCATCACACAATCCGGTCTTTAATGTTCGGGTTAGCGCAATGGGCAAGACGGCAACAGGGTCAGGACATTCTAAAAAATCTGCTAGTGTTGCCGCAGCAAATGAATTGCTGAAAACACTTGCAATTTCTGATTCTGCGAATTAAAATCGGCACATAATAAACACAAGGGAATAAATATGTTTTCAATTTTACTGGTTCTGTTAATCATTGTTGCAGTTATGATGATTGGTTTGATTTTGTTGCAAAAATCCGAAGGGTCTGGGATGTCTGGTTCGTCGGCGGCATCTATGTTCGGTGGTGCATTGACCGGGGCGGCGGCGGGGAACTTTTTAACCCGTGCAACTGCGTGGTTGGCAACTATTTTCTTTATTTTATGTGCTGCGTTGGCGTTGGTTTCTGCAAAGTCGGGTATGTCAGTTCAGGAAAGCCATCTGCGCCAGGAAATTGTGCATCAGGAAAATGCGGCCACAAATGAAACGGCAGATACACAGGCCACCCCAGAAGCACCTGCCCAGGCATCAGACGAAGCACCAAGTGCAAATTAAAAAAAATCCCCGTTTTGGGGATTTTTTATTTTGGAATACTGTCGTAATTTTTTCTGATTATTTTACCACTGCGCCGTAATGCGGTCGCCTCTGCCGAGTCCATTTTGGGCAGCAATGTTGACACAACACCACAACCGCCAACAATACGTGGCAACGACATTGCCAAAGCCTTGGCCCCCAGGCCGTCAACAGTAGATACTGTTAATATACGGTGTTCATCCCGGACAATACAGCGAACTAAATCCGCAACAGCACCGGCAATGCCATCCCAGGTTGCGCCACGCCCCTGAATAATCTCATACGCAGCATTGCGAACACGGTGTTCAATTGTGCGGCGGGTTGTTGCCGGCAGGCTTATTTTTGTTTGACGACAAAATGTATTCAGGTCAATCCCACCAACCGATGCAGACGACCAAACAACAATACTGCTGTCGCCGTGTTCGCCCAGAACATACGCATTTATTGACTGGGGCGATACAGATAACTGGCGTGATAAAATCGTGCGCAGACGGGCCGAATCCAACATTGTCCCAGTGCCAATAACACGTGCAGGCGGTAATTTAGATAATTTCTGGGCGACCATAACCATTACATCCAGAGGATTTGTGACAATTACAAGTTTGACAGTTTTTGCATCTACGTTCGCCATAACACGTGGAACGATATCAGATATAACCGCAGTGTTTGCCGCCAGCAAATCTGTGCGTGTTTGACCCGGACGCTGGTTCGCCCCAGCGGCAATAATTACAATTTCAGACCCACGTATGCCACGATAATTGTTCACAGCCGATATTTTCACGTCAAACGAAAATGCCGCAGCGTGTCCCAAATCTTCGGCGGCGGCACGGGCCCGAACCCCATCACGATCAAATAAGACGATTTCGTTGGCCAACCCTGTATTCGCAACCGCAGTTGCAACCGCAGAGCCAACCGACCCCAGACCAATTATAGATATTTTCATATTCTCTCTCGATTTTTTTGTTCGTGTATAATTATACCATATTCTTGGATAAAAACAAACGCCCGTTCGGGCGTCTGCTTACCATAATTTCACACGTTCACCGGGCAAAACATACATTGCGTCCCCAGGCTTGATTTCAAAGACATCATACCAGGCACTAATATGTGGTAAAATTCCATTAACACGATTTTTTCCCAGTGAATGTTCGTCAACCTTGGTCAGGCGTAATTCTTCATCAGGTCGAATATTCTGCGCCCACGCCCCTGCGTATGCGATATAGAAACGTCTGTCTGCGCTGATGTTTTCGGCGTCGCTTGACGGTGTGCCAAATTTTTTATATGCATCAAACGCAATTGTCACACCACCATAATCTGCCAAATTTTCCCCCAGCGTAAATTCACCATTTGCATTTACTTCGTCGTTAATTTTTATATTGTTAAAATATTCCTTCATAACGCCAGCACGTTCATCAAATCCCTTGGCGTCATCGGCGGTCCACCAATCCTTCATATTTCCGTCCTTGTCAAAATGACGGCCAGAATCGTCGAATCCGTGTGTCATTTCGTGTCCGATAACCGCCCCAATTGCGCCATAGTTAAATGCGTCATCTGCCCCCATATCAAAGAACGGATATTGTAATATTCCGGCCGGAAAACAGATTTCATTTGTTGATGGGTCGTAATATGCGTTCACTTCGTGTGCGTTCATATACCATATTGTAGGATCGTTTTTTTGTCCTATTTTTTCAATCCAGAACGCATCTTCGAATTGTGCGATTCGTATCATATTTTCCCACAACGAATCATTTTTTATTTCCAGTTTTGAATAGTCACGCCATTTATCAGGGTATCCAATTTTTGCATTGAACGTTGACAGTTTTTCCAATGCTTTTTCTTTGGTTTTATTAGACATCCAGTCCAGATTTTCAATGCGCAATGCGTATGCACGTTGCAGATTTTTTACCAATGTCTGCATACGTTCCTTGGCGTCGGCGGAAAAATATTTTTCTACATACAACCGTCCGATTTCTTCGCCCAGGGACCCGTCCAGCATTGCAACTGCACGCTTCCAACGTGGTTTTTGTTCTTTTTGTCCGGCCATTGTCCGGTTATAGAAATCAAATGAAATATCGTATGTTTTGTCGTCCAGAACAGAATCCGCCGCACTGACAATTCTGTATTTCAAATAAGTCTTGATTAGGTCAAAATCAGTGTCATTCATAATCGCAATGGATTCTGTGATTGCTTCGGGTTGTGCAATGTTAATAAATTTTGCCGCCGTTGCCCCACGTGCATCCAAGAATGTGTCCCAATCAAATCCAGGGAATTTTTCTTTGACCTGTTCAATGCTCATTTTGTGATAGTTTGCGTGTGGGTCACGTAATTTTTCCTTGGGATAGAAAGATTTTGCCATTCTTTCTTCCAGTGTATACAGTTTTTCAACGTCAACCGGCACACCAAAATTCTTCATCTGTTTTTCAATAAATTCACGATATTTTTTTCTGATTTCAATTGTTTTGGCATCGTCATCAAAATAGTAATCACGTGACAGGCCCAATCCGCCCTGGCCGATATTATACAAGAAATGTTCGCTGTCCATTTCGTCCAACGCAACCCCATCACCCCAAAAGGCCGATGAAAACCGGTGCATTTTACCCAAATATTTTTCCAGGTCTTTGCGTTCCAGATTGTCGATTTCGCTTAATTGCGGCATCACAGGTTTTGTGCCGTCGCTGTTTAATTTACTTTCATCCATTGCGATTTTATACAGCAATCCAATTTTGCCATCATCATTTTCTGCGATTTCACGTGTTCTTTCCAGGTTTGTGTTGCGCAACACTTCGAACGCACCAAAACGTGAATAGTCATCTGGGATTGGATTTTTCTTTTGCCAACCACCATTTGCATATGTATAAAAATCACTGCCTGGGGTTACTGTCATATCCATATTTTCAATTTTTATACCTGCGTTCACGACTTTCTCCTTTGTTGCATTGTGCGCCCAAATGATTGCGGTAAATACTGCAATCACACCTATAAAATTCCAAAATTTACTTTCCATTTCATTTCACCATTTTAAGCACAACATCATCCAGAATCAACATTCCCTGGGGTGTTGCTGAAATTCTGTTGTCTTTTATTTGAACCAATTCAGGATGCGCCTGAACCCAGTCTGTATAAATAACCTTTTTTACGTCGTCTGTCAATTGGCAACCGCTGACCGTTCGTATTCCCATCAGTATTTTTTCAACCGCCCGTGTGTCATCGTCAATCGGACTAAAATGTTGGTAATTTCCCATTTGCTCATACCACACATTGTCAATGTGTATTCGACCTGCGCCGCCTTGTCCGATTCCAATGTATGCCCCGCCATCCCATATGTTCAGGTTGTGCCGACATTCATTTCCTGGGGTGGCATAGTTTGAAACCTCGTATCGTTTCAGGGTTAAATTTTCTGCAATTGCATTATACATCTGGGCCATTGTTTCATTGTCTGGCATTTTCAGATTCATTTTGCCGAATGGGGTATTTTTCTCAATCGTCAGTTCATAAAGGGAACAGTGTTGCAGTCCCAGATTGTTAATCTGCTCAACTGTTTTTATTGTGTCTGTCACATTTTCCCCAGGCAGTCCATATATAAAATCCGCCGACAGACGTATTTTTGCATTTTGTGCGTGTCGTATCAGGCATATTGCATCATCGGCACTGTGTCTGCGTCCCAAAAATCTTAGTTTGTCGTCGTCCAGACTTTGCACCCCGACCGAAATTCTGTTAACGCCCGAACTAATAAAATCGTTTAATTTATTTTTGTCGATTGTTCCAGGATTTGCTTCGATTGTAATTTCTGCATTGTGTGCCACCTGGAAATTGTTATACAGCGTTTGCATTATTTTTTCAAAACACCACGCTGGCATCAGCGACGGTGTTCCACCACCAAAAAACACAGTTGGTACGTCAGTGTTTGGCATTTTATTTGCCCAATATAAAATCTCGTCACAAATGTCGTCGCAGTATTTGTCCCAGTCCGGCGTTGCACACGCCCAGGACAAGAAAGCGCAGTAATTGCACTTTGATTTGCAGAACGGCACGTGAAAATAAATATTGTGTGGTGTGTTTTTCATTTTATGGGCATTTTACACCGTGAAAAAACAGGTGCAAGTGATAAATGAAAATACTTTTATCAGTTCTAAAATTATGATATAATATGACCAACGTTTATGATGAAGGCAAGGTCAATTCTATTTTTGTCGGGGATTTTCGCACCGCTTGCGGCATTTGCTGCGAACGAAGGTGTTCCTGCATATTATCAAACATCGTCTGCGCCGACTGCAAACCAGATGGCATATGGTCAATATGCCGACCAGGGATATACCAAATACGTTGGAAAGTCTGGCAATAAACAGGTTGTCGGTTCACGTTCTTATTCGTATCAGGTTCCACGTCCCCAGGTCCAAGAACCAACATTTGTTGGCACAATGACCGCCAATGGTATTGCAATACCCGCTGAAATGGAACCTGCCACGGCAATGTATGTTGGCTATTCCCGTCGTTTTTCCGATTTTGAATTTGAAACGGGTGTAAATTCTATTTTGGAATGGGATGATATGCTGTGGAATGAAATCCACGTTGGCGCCCATCATAATTTTAGTTTGCGTAATGTTGATTTGTCTGTCTATGGCAAATATGCCTATGGTCGTATGTCCGGTGGTGGATTGTCAATGGACTATGACTTAAAGCCGTTTGATGCGTCTGACCCAGGCTATGGTATATTTACGATTTCAATGGGGGATCAGTCTGGACGCAGTAATCATTTTAGATTTGGTGTATCTGCGCATCATATTTGGGATATTGGCGGTTGGAAACTGTCCCCAACCTTTGGATACGAGATATTTAAGCATAACCTGCAAATGTCCAACCATCATTATCCGAATCCTGGAATTTATCTACCGTTAATGACGGACCAGGGGCATTATGTTTTCGGAAATGAATTAGGCGAATATTTTTCTGTTCCAGTCGGGGTCGAAGCACCCGATGATTGGTATCAGGTATGTATGTCCCCCGAAGATATCAAGGTGGTCACAAACGCATCAACCGGCACCAGCCTGGAAGGGTTTCCATACCTGGGGGATTCGTTGGTGACGGGCGATTACGAAATATCTATGGGTAATATTCCCTGGGGGGTTAGTGCGGGCGAATGTGTGATAATTGGCGGTGACGGCCCTGTTATTGTCGAAGGAACGACCCACGAATATAACACAACCTGGTCTGGATTTTATGTTGGTTTGGAAATAGAAAAGCAGATGACATTAAAGGATAAATTGCGCTTCTATATGCAGTTTGGTTTGCCTAAATATTCGTCTGAGGGGATATGGCCAAATCGCACAGACTGGCAACAGAATCCCAGTTTCCTGGACGAAGGCAGTAATGGCGCCTATTCATATGCGGCGGAAATGGAATATAATTACAGATTGACAAACCGTTTGCAGTTGGCGTTAAAGGTTGATACAAACCTGTTCCACGTTGGCAAGATTCCCGGCGAATTATACATTGCTGAATACAGTCAGTATGTAATTGACGAAAATGGTCAATACGTTATGGAAGAAGTTTTTGATGAATCTGGCAATGTATATTATGTTCCATTATTGGAAACGGTTCCTGCCCATACGGAAAAGGTTTCTGATTCATTAAAGCGTGCGACCTGGCAATCATTTGGGTTGCATCTGGGCTTTAAATATTCATTTTAATATTAACGATGGGGGCTGCTATGCGTTTGATTCCAATGTGGCTGATTGCGACAATTGTTTGTATGCCGTTGACGGTGCGTGCCGAACGTGGGCCATTTGACACAGACCGGTGGTATTCTATGTTGGATTCTGTGCGCACACGTGCCGCATCTGAAAACATATCAGACGCTGTGATAAAGCAGACATTGCGCAATCCTGCCTTTATTCCGTCAATTGTCCGCAGTGATAAAAATCAGTCTGAATTCAAATTAACGCTTGATGGTTATCTGGAACGCACGGTCAGTCAATCACGGATTCGCAACGGTCAGAAAATGCGCACGACATATCCGACAATGTTATCACGTGTTGAAAACAAGTATGGTGTTCCGCCCCATATAATTCTGGCATTTTGGGGAATGGAATCTAATTATGGTGCGGTCAAGGCCCGGCATAAACTGGTAGATGCATTTTTGACGCTTATGTATGATGGTCGCCGTGAAACATTTTTTACAAATCAGTTAATTGCGCTTATGAAGATTGCAGATAAAAACAATCTGGACATTGGTAGTATTTCTGGGTCCTGGGCGGGCGCAATGGGGCATTTTCAGTTTATCCCAACGACCTTGGCGCAATATGGGGTTGACGGCAATGGGGACGGCCGTGTTGACATAATAAATAATATTGGCGATGCAATGTTCAGTGCTGGTAATTACTTGAACAAACTGGGCTGGAACAAGAACGAACGAATTGTGCGCCGTGTCACGTTGCCAGCCGACTTTGATTTATCGTTGCTGGACGGCAAGACCAAGTTATCTTTACCCCAGTGGGCGGCAATGGGTGTTGTAAATCCAGACGGTTCGCCAATTCCGCAAAATGAGATGTCGGCGGGGCTGGTTGCGGATATTGCAGCGATTAAAGACATTCGCAACGCCCCAATTGAAACAGGTGCGGGTATGGACGCAGATATTGCCCCGATGCCGGTTATAACGGCATATTTGACCTATCCGAATTTCTATCGAATCAAGAAATGGAACAATTCAAATTGGTATGCAATTGCGATTGCCGAACTTGCGGATTATCTGCACTAAAAAATTGCCCCAATTGGGGCTTTTTTTAACGTCGTTCAACAATCATTTTATTTAATTCTGATTTGATTTTTCGTCGCCAATTATGCCTAAAATTTCGATGTGGCATAAATTTACAAAAAGTGTTCAGCACGCATATTTTCCATATGTATTTCAAACGTTTATCCTGTGGCACGTTCAGTCGATATTGCGAAAATATAGTGCTGCACAGTTTTTCGTTTCCGATGGTTGTGTTGTTGCCTTGCGTATCTTTTTCGACGGTATGTAATTCCCAGACAACAATATTATCAGCAATCTGTCGCCTGATGGGTTGATATTGGTTTTCAGTATGTTGAACAACCAACAGGTCAATATTTTTTCCCATTTTCTGACAGAACTTTTGTAAAAACCAAATCCACTGTTCGTCGCTTGTCCTGTGATAATGCGAAAACCACACCAACAAAACACGTTTGTGTTTTTTTATGTTTTGATAGAATTTGTCTATGCGTCGCTTATACTTTTTTTCGACATCTGGAAATGATTGGTCCAATGGCACATTAACTGGAAAATCGTGATAAAAATACAAGCCTGTTCGTATATTTTTGTAATAGTCGCATTTGTCGTCATTTACAATATTTGGATTTTTTTCAACGAATTGAAAATCGTCTTGGTTCATAAATCCTTCAAAATCGTTTAGCAGTAAATCAAAACGATTGTGTGCCGGCACACTGGTCAGCCAATCCAGTGGTCCCGACACAACCCGTAAATTATGTTTTCTTAGATACATACTGCACGCACAATCGTGTCCAATAGAATATACAATATCGTATTTATTTTTCATATTATTTCCCGTAATTATCTGGAATGATTTTTCATAAATTTTTGTTTGCCCTTGGACGATGTTATAAATATGCAAATCGCCTGGGCAAGCCACCTGGGGATTACCCAATTATCAAAATTTTCAGACGGATTTTGATTGTGTGATTTTTTATGCACAAACAGTAATTCATCACTGTTTCTGTGTTCGCCCGCAAAATCAAACATCGGTTGTGTTTTTTCTTTTTGCATCCACACCGCCCAGTTATATGCCAATTGGTCCCGCTTTGAAAAATTTTTCACCATCCGCCACCAGCGTTTTCCAATTCGCCTGATTTTTTTATCATTGTGTTTTCGCAACATTAAACACGTTTCGTTTAATCCTTGGGTTTTGGGGTATCTGGACAATCGCAGCCAGAACATTTCTTGGTTAACTGTATTTTTGTTGTCTATTTTCAGTTCTTTGATAGTTTTTGCTTCGTCATAAATACAGGTTCGCACTGGGTGCAGTGGCACAACCAATCTGGCTCCATTATCAACAAAACAATTTATGCGCTTAAAAAATTCAGGCTTCATCACGACGATATTTCCGTCAATCCATAGACTGTAATCGTATTCAGGAAATAATTTATGTGGGTTAATTTTATGCCAACGTGCATTTTTCACATTTGTTAATTTGCTGTATTTCAATGGGCGTATTTCCCAGTGCAAATATTCCCCCAATCCCAACAGATATTTATTATCTGTAAAAATTACATAGTCCCACGAATCATCGACCCACACGTGTTTGCAAACGTCGTCGTATTCGCCGGTAATACAGGTGTAAATTACTTTTTTCATTTTTTTAATTATCGTATTTAATTCGTGCCAATTGAATAAAGTCGAACAAATAAACCTTTTGTTGACCGTGTGCATATCTGATTTTAATCAGTGGTATAAAACCAAACAGTTTTATTTTCTTATCAGGTATATACTTTGCGTTCGTTTTATTGTTCCATTTCCACATATCATAATATACCGAATATTTTTTGCGTGCGTTTGCCACTATCATCGGCGGCAGGTCATACATCCGTTGCCATTGACGCAGTGTTGTATTATTTCCGGTCCATACATATTTCAGAACAACATCGTCCAAATTATGAAAACACGTATGGTCGATTAAATCCATAAACAACATTCTGTCTTCGCACGGCGACCAGGCTTCATTATATCGCACACCTGATTTTTCCAGCACTGATTTTCGAATCATACATCCCGAATGCACAGGGTTGCATACATACGCATCATTAACCAAAGACATCTTTATATCGTTGTCGTTTGTAGGTCGTTTTGATGTTTGTGTTTCGATTCCATTTTTAATTTCGATAACATTTCCGCCAACGGCACCAACGTGCGGATTGTTATCCAAAAATTTTGCTTCTTTTTCGAATCTGTCGGGCGTTGAAATATCGTCGTGGTCTGCCACCGCCAGGTATTCGCCACACGCAATTTCAATCAGTTTATTTCTGGATTTTGTAATCCCAAGATTTTCATCATTTTCCAAATACTTTATTCGATTATCATTGTATCCAAGAACGATTTCTTTTAATTCCTGATTATCAGGACTGTCGTTCAACAACAGAAATTCAAAGTCCCCATATGTCTGATTCAAGATGCTTTCAATCATTGCCCGCAGGTCATCAGGTTTTGTATTATACATCGGTGTCAGAACGGAAATTTTTGGATTTTTCATTGTGCATTTTCCCTTAGTCTTTTAACAAAATTTATAATTTGTGTTAAATTTTCATCCGGCGATATTTTATCCAGAACCAATCCCTTGTCATACTGTTCAACACGTTCTGCGGGCGCCCCAATACCATAACAGGCCACCGCCAATCCCATTGAAATTGCTTCGGATGTTGTGTATGAAAATGTTTCAGGCCAAATTGACGGGATTAAGACCAAATCTATCCTGTGCTTTTCCATTATCTGTGGCAACCGATTTTGTTTATATGCCCCGTGCACAGTTATATTTTTTGGTGCGCCCTTCATTGTTCCGACAACAATAATATTTGTGTTTTCTGGGATGTTTTTTGCCATTTCGCAAACGACATTTGCGCCCTTGTTATGCGAAATATTCCCCAGAACGGCAATGTTTATATCCGTGTGTGGTTTTACATTAACCTTTCGAAACAGGCGCACACTATGCGGAATAATACGAACCTTGGATTTTATTTGCGGGTATGCACCTGCGAATATTTTCTCAATCACACCTGAAAACAGAATAACGTCGTCGGCAACATTCGCAAAGAAATCACCCCAAACCTGACGCCATACACAAATCTTGTCTGCGCCTGATTTCAAGACATTGTGCGATATGGGGTCGTCTGATAATTTTTTGCGTCGCCAACATTCTTCGCATCCGCCATTGTATTTTACCGCACAGTATTTCCCATCACAGTTAATCAAATTAAAACTGGGGCAAATTGCCTGAAAATCGTGACCACGAAATGAAACGCTTGGCTTGCCCACGCATTGCTGTTTAAGTTCTTTGATTTTCTTTAACACTTCCAGTGTGTTTTTATACGCTACCAAATTATTAACAACAATTTCAGTTATCCCCAGTCCTGTACAGAAATCAAAAATCAAGTCCATATTTCGTGTTGTGAATATATGATTTTTGTTATCTGCCATTGTGATGTGATACAGTTCTGTTCTGGGAAAATATTGCAATCGAATGACGTCATAGTCTTTTTTCAGTATTTTGAATTGTCGTTTTGAATAAACTTCGGTCCCGCCGCCCAGTGCGTGATCAACCCACAGTATTATCGGCCGCCCCGTCAGATACCTTTTGAATCGCCCCAGATTATTTTTATTCGCCTGCCATTTATTTTTCAGATTATTGCGCACCCTGCGTCGCATTTTAGGAAACGGGATTAAAAAGCAGAAAATATTTATAACGGCATTCATTACAAAATCCTTGGCGTCTGTGTAAAGCAAAAAGATGCTGTTTTTCAGTAGTTTAGGATAGTGTTTTTTTACCTTGCTTGCACTAGGACAGTATTCTTGCAGTTTTTTAGAAACATTCATTTTTAGCCCCTATTTTTTTGAAAAAAAAACACCAAGACTAAAACTTGGTGGTTGGAGCTTAAGAACAACATAACGAATTGCACGCCTTATTCAATATATTCGACGTACTCCAACCCACGGTTGGAGATTTTATTGTCTTCTCTGACACGTTATTTGGGTTCTTATGCCCATCCCAGGAACACCCTGTGACAAACAAATAATAAATGTCTTGAATAAAAAAATCAACATAAATAAAAAACGTTGAATGTTCGGCATTTGTTTGCTATTCTTAAACCTAAGATTTATACAAGGATATATATATGGCAATTAAAATCCGTGATTTCGAGGTTCGATTAACCCGAAACAAAGAAGAACGTAAACAGGTGCGCCAATTACGCTATCAAGTATTCTGCCTGGAAGAAGGGGCCGCCGCCACCGAAGAACAACGTGCATTGGGCGAAGAATATGATGCCTATGACCGTTTTGCGGAATATATGGCTGTGTTTCATCAGGGACGTGTTGTCGGGACATATCGTATTATTGACCGTCGTGCTGCGGAAAAGATGGGCGGATTTTACACAGAAAACGAATTTAATATTTCCAAGATAAAAAAATATCGTGGCAACATTGCCGAAATGTCACGTGCCTGCGTTGAAAAATCATATCGTGACAATGCGCTGGTTATGCGAATGTTGTGGGCTGGGCTTGGCGAAATGATTATGCGTCGTAAAATTGGTGTGTTGTTTGGGGTGGCATCTTTTGTCGGGACCAAACCCGCACGCAGCGCCCAGGCAATATCATATCTGTATTACAATCACTTGTCCCCAATGCGCCTGCGTGCGACGGTTTTGTCGGAAAAGTTTGCAGATGGTGTAAATCAAAAACTGTCACGAATGAATATTTTGCCACGTGAATTTGTTGACGAAGCGGATGCAAAATCTGAAATGACCCCACTGATTAAGGGGTATTTGCGCCTGGGGGCGACATTTGGTCGTGGTGTATTTGTTGATGCGCCGTTTAATTCATACGATGTGTTTGTAATGATTGAAACACGCAAAATGAATGCCGCATATCAAAAACATTTCCTGGGGCGTGAAAATGCACTTGGCGAACCAGACGTCGACAAAGATAATATCATCAAAACTGTGGGCAAGATAATGACCCTGCCGGTTGTCGGCCCGTTCAAGGTTGTGCGTGCATTTATCGATTTTCTGTTGCGTGAAGATGCGGCCGATGTAGAATACATCGAAGACAGTGAAAAAAGTGAAGAATAAAAAATGTCAAAACTAAGAAAGCAAAACATCTTTAACACAACATCTGCCGCAATTAAGTTCGCCTTGTTCTGGGTAATGGTGGTTATTCAGATACCGATTTTGATTTTATTACCACGTCGTTGGGCGGTCGGGTATATGCCTGT
This sequence comes from Alphaproteobacteria bacterium, assembly GCA_017471805.1. Lineage (GTDB taxonomy): Bacteria > Pseudomonadota > Alphaproteobacteria > Rs-D84 > Rs-D84 > Enterousia. The sequence goes on along the minus strand of JAFURS010000012.1, from coordinate 2,363 downwards.
GTTTATGTGGTTTTTGGTCAAGTTGGGCGGAATAAAAATCATTGTCCACGGCAAAATATCCGATAAACGTCCGTTGATGGTCGTATCAAATCATATATCTGTATTTGAAATTGCAACATTCCCATTGGCATTTCGGGGCAGTTTTATTGCAAAAAAAGAAATGGAAAATTGGCCACTTGTCGGTTGGGTTGCGAAAAAGTTCGGTGTAATTTTTGTTGACCGTCGTCCATCGCACGCCCACGATGCACTGGCGGTTGTGCAAAAAACAGTTCAAAATGTTAAATATCCGATGATTCTTTTCCCCGAAGGCACAACGACCAATGGCGCATATGTAAAGCCATTTAAAAGCACGCTGTTCAACTTTGTTGAAAACTCAAATGTCACAGTTCAACCGATGGCGATGCATTACAGATACAAAGATGGCACTGTAATTGACGAACAAACACTTGCCGACCACTTTGCGTATTTTGATAATAAAAAGATGGAAATGGGGCCGAAATGCAAACGTGAACGTTCTGCATTTGGCCAGGTATTTCATATTATGATGCTGGGTGGTTTCACGGTTGAAATAACATTATTGCCACCACCGCCCCTGGCGGGTATGAACAGAAAGCAGATTGCTGAAACACTGCACACAATCGTTTCAGAAAAATATATGGAATTAAAAGATAAAAAATAATTAAGCAATAAAGAGATTTATAAAATGAAAATTGAAAATTTATGTGTTCGTCGTCTGATTGGCGACGTTGCAGGTGCCACGACCCACGGTCACAAGATGGCGGTCAAAGGTGGTTATATTTACCAAACGTTTCAGGGTGGATATACCCTGTCGCCATTGGGCTGGCGTGTTGTTCGTAATATTGAAAATATTATTCGCAGTGAAATGGACGGTATTGACGGCCAAGAAATCTTGATGCCTGTTGTTGCAGGGGCGGATATTTGGCGTGAAAGTGGTCGTTATGATACGGTCGATGTTCTGGCAAAGTTCAAGGGGCGTTCTGGTGCGGATTATGTCTTGAATCCAACCCACGAAGAGGTTGTCGTTGACTATGTAAAGTCAGTTTTGGAAACATATCGTCAAATGCCATTTATGGTATATCAGATTCAAACAAAATTCCGTGATGAATTGCGTGTTCGTGCGGGGTTAATCCGCACACGTGAATTTATAATGAAAGACGCATATTCATTTCACGAAACACAATCAGACCTAGAAAATTATTATAATCGTTGTCACGGTGCATACGAACGCATATTTGCCCGTTGTGGCCTGAAAAATGTTGTCAGCGTTTTGTCATCAACTGGCGATATGGGTGGCAGTGTTGCACACGAATTTCAACTGGTAAATGAAATGGGCGAAGACACAATATTCTTGTGTGATTGTGGGTATAGCACTAACAAGGAATTGGTCGATGAAGACACAGAAATTTGTCCAAAATGTGGTGCAAAATTGAACAAAGTTCGTGGAATTGAAATTGGAAATATTTTCCAACTTGGGACCAAGTATTCTGAATCTATGAACCTGACTTATACCGCCCCAGACGGCGAATCCAAGCATCCTATAATGGGTTGTTATGGCATTGGTGTTGGTCGCACAATGGCGGCAATTATCGAAGAAAGTGCCGATGATAAGGGACCAATATGGAATGCAGCAACTGCACCATTTATGGTCGAAGTTATTGGTTTGCCAGACAAGGACGGCAAGACATTGCCACTGGCAGAACAGGTTTATCAAAATATTAAATCAGCAGGCATAGAAGTCTTGCTTGATAATCGTGATGCCCGTGCTGGCGAAAAATTTGCAGACGCCGATTTGGTTGCTGCGCCAATTCGTCTGATAATATCGGCCAAGAATTTGGCGAATAACGCAATAGAGGTTAAGTATCGTGTGAACGATGTTGACACGTCTGGGATGAAAACGACATTTGACCTGGACACATATATGTCAGAAACGGTTGATGCGATATTAAAATTACTAGGTAAATAAAAACGGGGCAATGCCCCGTTTTTATTTAGCCCACCGGGGGTGTGACACTCCCCGCCAAGGGCGGGGAGAATTAGGGAGTGGATTTCATTAAAAAAAATCCCCCGACTGGGGGATTGTGTTATTACATTGAACCAGAAGCGATACATCCATACAACTCACTAAAGGTGCAGGCACCTGTCACACCGTTCGTCGTACAACTGCCAGAACAACTGCATGTACCGGAATAATTCCCACTTTCATCATATTTGCCTGACCAAGTTCCATTTGCACAAGACACACACTTCTCTCCGTCAAACTGCATATATTCACCTGTGCAACCAACAGTTCCCGCAACCCAATTTTGCATAGCCTTGGGCGACGGTTCTTTGATCGTATCGCC
>JAFURS010000011.1 GCA_017471805.1 Alphaproteobacteria bacterium | reverse complement strand
GCGGGGTATCTGTTTTGTAATAATAAAAGCCGTCAATTGACGGCTTTTTAATTTATAAATTTTTTTAAGGTAAGAAGTTATGCACGAACAAATAAAAAATATAAATACACTGGAAGAATTACAGGCATTATATGCATCTGTTTTTGGTAAAAATGGCACAATGACCGCCCGTCTGAAACAGATGAAGAATCTGGACAATGATGCCCGTGCTGAATTAAACCGTGAAAATGCGTCTTTGCGTGAATTATTCAAAACACGTCAAAGTGAAATTGAAAATGCGGTTTTGATGGCAGGATTACAGAAACAAAAACTGGACGTATCATTAAATCCAATACCTGAAAATCGTGGCACATTGCATCCTTTGACACAAAGTCTGTCGGAAATTTCATCTGTTTTGGAATCGTTTGGTTATACGTTATACACCGGTCCTGAAATCGAAGATGATTGGCATAACTTTACCGCTTTGAATACACCAATGCATCACCCTGCCCGTGATATGCAAGATACCTTCTTTTTACCAAATGGCAATGTGATGCGCACCCAAACATCAGCGATTCAAATTCGTGCAATGGAAAAAAATGGTGTTCCGATTAAGATGTTTGGAATTGGTTCTACATATCGCAAGGAAATGGACGCAACACACAGTCCTATGTTCCATCAAATCGAAGGTTTATATATTGACCGTGGTATAACAATGTCTGATTTGATTGCGGACATCCGTGCATTTTTATCGGGCTTTTTTGGGCTTGAAAACATTGAGTTGCGCATCCGCCCATCGTATTTTCCATTTACAGACCCCAGTATCGAAGTTGATATGAAATGGCAGGGTGGCAAATGGCTTGAAATAATGGGGGCGGGTATGATTCATCCAAATGTATTGCGTAATTGTGGTGTAAATCCTGATGAATACCAGGGGTTTGCCTTTGGTTTTGGTTGGGACAGATTGGCAATGTTAAAGTATAATTTGAATGACATCCGTCAATTTTATGACAACGATGTTCGTTGGTTAAAAAGTGCTGGTTTTTAATACGGGGGTGTAAAATGAAATGGACATATGATTGGTTAACAGATTACTTGAAAACAGACGCAACTGCGACTGGGATTGCAGACACCTTGACCCGTATTGGGCTAGAAGTCGAAGATGTTCAATCCCCCAATGCCCCAATTGCGGCAAAAATAGTTGAATGCAAACCCCACGAAAACAGTGATCACTTGCACGTTTTGATGGTTGATGATGGCACTGGCACACTTCGCCAGGTTGTATGTGGCGCACCAAATGCCCGTGTTGGTTTAATATCTGCATTGGCTGTGCCTGGGTGTGTAATTGACGGTCACGAAATAACAACTGGCAAATTGCGTGGTGTTGTATCGAACGGTATGATGTGTTCTGGCAAAGAACTGGGGATAAATGACGACCACAGTGGTATTATAGAATTACCTGATGACACAGTGATTGGCACACCGGTGGTTGATACAAAAATTGTATTTGATGCTGGGATTACTCCAAACAGACCGGACTATTTGTCGGTTCGTGGTATTGCCCGTGACCTGTCTGCGGCGGGAATCGGGGAATATATTGTTCCAAACGATACCGAATTTGTGCCTGTTGCTGGCAAACGTTCTGTTCAGTTAAAGACCGATAAATGTCGTGCCTATAAAATGATTGAAATTCACGACATAACTGTGAACCCCAGTGATCAGAAAATTGCATCAAGACTTGCAGCAATTGGAATAAATCCCAAAAATGCCCCAGTTGATGCAACAAACTATGTCTGCTATGATATGGCCCAGCCGATGCATTGCTTTGACGCTGATGAAATTCACGGCGACATTGTTGTTCGTATGGCACAATCCGGCGAAAAATTCACGGACTTGTTTGGCAACGAACACGAATTAACCGAAAACGATATGGTAATTGCCGACGACCAAGGCGTTTTAGCATTGGCGGGTGTTATTGGTGGCGCACGTGGTGCAACGACTGATAAAACTAAAAATATAATATTAGAATCGGCATATTTTGACCCGGTGTCTGTCCGTAAAACAGCAAAAAGACTGGGTATATCAACTGATGCGTCATACCGTTATGAACGTGGTATTGACCCAACGATAACAGGTATTGCCGCAATGCGTGCCGCAGATATAATTATGTCGGCGTGTGGTGGTAAAATTGTATGCGCATATGGCGCAGGTTGCGATTGCGCCCCTGATATAAAAATAGAATATACACCAAAATACTTTGAACAAAAAACAGGGATTTCCCTGTCCCCGGAAATTCAACAGGATATATTGGTTGCGTTGGGATATACAATAAATAAGTCTGATAATATATGGCAATTAACCCCACCTACATACCGCATAGATGTTGAAATTCCAGAAACAGTTGTTGCGGATTTAATTCGTATTTATGGTTATGAAAAACTTGCCACATCGTCCAAGCATACTAACGGCACGGCAATACCACACGATAACAACGAAATGTCAATCAAGACAAAACTTGTTGGTCGTGGTCTGAATGAATGTCGTTCATTTGGTTTTGGAAATATGGCAATTGAACAAATCTTATCGGATACAGCAAACATTAAAATATCAAATCCAATAACATCTGATTTGGACACAATGCGAAATGGATTGTTGTATGGATTATTGACTGCGGTTTCAAATAATGAAAAGCGTGGTTATCCAGATTTGAATCTGTTTGAACTTGGCACTGTCTTTGACGGCGATATGCCGGCCCAGCAGCATACACAACTTGCAATTGTTCGCACGGGCGCAACATCGCCACGACATTGGACCGGTCGCAATCGCAGTGTTGATATCTATGATGCCAAGGCTGATATAATATCCCTGATGTCTGGCCAGCGTTTTACCATATCGACGGACAATCCGCCACGTTGGGCGCATCCATATCGTTATGGTGCCATATGCCAGGGTAAAAAGATAATTGCCGAATTTGGCGAATTACATCCATCAGTTGCGAAAAAGTTGCGTATAAAAACGAATACAGTTATTGCAATCTTTGATGACATAAAAAATATTCCAACACCAAAGGCGGCCCGAAACATCAAGTTATCTGATTTTCAGCCAATAACCCGTGACTTTGCGTTTATCGTGGATGCGGCGACCCCTGCGGAAAAATTGACCAGTGTTGCCCGATCTGTTGATTCCCGTATTATTGACACGGTTGTATTTGATGCGTTTGATTTAGGCGACGGAAAAAAATCGATTGCATTTACAATAACGCTTCAACCAACAGATAATATGTCAGACACAGATTTGCAAAAAATCCAGGGTGACATAATAACTGCGGTTGAAAAAAAGTGTAATGCGCAGATACGAGACAAATAAAAAATCCCCCGAATGGGGGATTTTAATTACTGGTGCCGGTGATAGGACTTGAACCTACGACCCCCTCATTACGAATGAGATGCTCTACCAGCTGAGCTACACCGGCGCAACGCCAATGACTATAATATATTCATAAAATAAATACCAGTGCTTTTTTTACAAAAAAACACAAAAGACAAAATGTGATAAATTTTTATGATTTAATCCGTCTTAACACCACCATAATCCCCGCCGGGGTCATACCCGGTATGCGTGACAGGTCCGCTATGTTTTCAGGCCGCACGGCAGTCAATTTTTCAACCAATTCATTGGTCAGACCTGGCAATCCTGCATACTCAAAATTCACAGGAATTTTTAATTCTGCATCCCGCCTGTATGCAGCCATTTCCCGTTCATTTCGTGCGATATAGCCTGCATACATCTTGTCGTTTGCAATGCGTCTTTCTTCCAGTGTCTTGGCACGTTTATCATAATTTGCCATATCAAATACATTTAATTTTGCGATTTTTTCACGCAACCTGTGCATTGCATTATCGGCCCGCAGATGCAATCTGTATTCCGCCCGTGATGTGAACATACGATATGGTTCATCAACCCCCAGCACAGTAATATCGTCAATCATAACCCCAATCATAGACTCTGTCCGGTCCAGTTCAATCATATCCTTGCCTAACACAAATGCGGCGGCGTTAAGTCCGGCGACCAAACCCTGGGCGGCGGCCTCTTCATAACCCGACGTGCCATTTATCTGTCCCGCAAAGAACAGGTGCGGCCAATCTTTGGATTGTAATTTAGCGTTCAATGCACGTGCATCTATTGCATCGTATTCGATTGCATATCCATATCGATTTATTTCTGCATTTTCCAGACCTGGGATTGTTCGAATCCACATATCTTGAACGTCTGTTCCGAAACTGGTCGATATACCATTTGGGTAAATCAAATCACTGTTATACCCTTCTGGTTCCAAGAAAACGTGATGTGATGTATGTTCTGGGAATCGCATAACTTTATCTTCCAGACTTGGGCAATAACGTGGGCCGGTGCCACGAATATCCCCATTATACATTGGTGCATTTTGAATATTTTCCCGAATTATATTATGTGTATTCTCGGTTGTATGCGTTATAAAACAGGCATTTTCTTTGTCTGTATTTCTATATTCTACATTTTCTAAATCAGACGAAAACCAGTCGTGTGGCGTATCACCATTTTGCACTTCGCACACGTCGAAATTTATAGACTTTTTCAAAATACGTGCCGGTGTGCCTGTTTTCAATCGCAGGATTTTAAATCCCAGATTGCGTAAAAACTCGGATGTTTTTGAATCATTTTCTTGATATGTCCCATCATCTTGCAGTCGGCCTGATGGGATTTTTTCATTTCCCCGTGTGACCACCCCACCCAGGAAAGTCCCCGTTGCGAACACAATTGCGCCGGCCTGATATTTATTGTTAATAATTTTTTGTTTTGCATCTATATCGACAACTTTTTCAAAAATCAGTTTCACACCGATTTCGGATAAGATATCAACAACAGCCCTGTGATACATATCACGGTCGATTTGCGCCCGCAATGCCTGTGTTGCTGGCCCGTGTGTTGCATTTAATGTTCGCCAGTGAATCCCAGCCCTGTCTGCGGCCCGTCCCATCACACCGGAAAAAGCGTCAATTTCTGCGACCATCTGTGATTTTCCAGGTCCACCAATACTGGGGTTGCACGACAACGCCCCCAGGTCAGAAATTTTCTGGGTAATCAGTGCAACATTTGCCCCCATATGTTTTGCGGCAGCGGCGGCTTCGACCCCTGCGTGCCCACCACCGATAACAATCACATCAAAAAATTCAATTGTATTTTGCATTAAAAACGTCCCATACCGCCATTAACGTGCAGTGTTTGCCCGTTTATATACGCCGCTTCATCTGATGCCAAGAACACACAGGCATTTGCAATATCGTCTGGTTCGCCAAAACGACCGGCCGGTATTTGTGCCAAATATGTTTTCTTTAAATCGTCTGACAAGACATCTGTCATTGGTGTTTTAATAAATCCTGGTGCGATTGCGTTTGCAGTGATGTTGCGTGATGCAACCTCGGCTGCAATAGATTTTGTCATTGCAATCATACCGCCTTTGGATGCGACGTAATTTGCCTGACCTGGGCCACCGATTGTTCCGATAATAGACGCCATATTTATAATACGTCCAAAGCGATTTTTCATCATAGGCATAATTGCCGCCCGACACATCTTAAAGCAAGAACGTAAATTAGTATTTATAACATCATCGAATTGTTCGTCGGTCATACGCATCAGCAAAGTATCTTTTGTGATACCTGCGTTGTTGATTAAAATATCTATTTTTCCGGCGGCGTCGATTGTGTTCATAACTAATTCAACTGCGCCCCCCTCTACGGCTAAATCTGCGGGAATTTTAATATATTCGTCACCAAATTCAGCGTCCATTTTAGCGATATTTCTTCCTGAAACAACGACTGTTGCGCCGGCCTGTTTCATTTTTTTAGCGATTGAGACCCCGATACCACCGGTTGCGCCTGTAATCAGTGCGACTTTGCCATTTAAATCAAACATATTATATCTCCAATTTTCTAGCGGTTATTTTGTCTGTAATTCTTGAACACAAACCTGTCAGAACATTTCCAGGTCCAACTTCTATCATATCGGTAATACCCAAATCTGCCATATTCAACACAGATTCACGCCACCGCACACCGTTTGTCATCTGAAAGACCAACGCCTGCTTAATTTCGTCTATATCTGTCAACGGCATACAGGTTTTATTTGAAATGATTGGCACGGCCAGTGGATTAAACGTCACACTTTCCAGGGCCGCCATCATTGCATCTGCGGCCTTTTGTTGCACACGGCAATGAACAGGCACAGACAACGCCAACGGCATAGCCCGTTTTGCACCGGCATCTTTTGCCACGGCCATTGTTTGTTCGACAACATCTTTCAGACCTGAAATAACCACCTGGCCTGGGCAATTATCATTTGCGACATCACAACCCGTTTTTGCACAAATATCACGCAGTGTTTCAATATCCAGCCCCAGTATCACAGCAGTCAATCCCTGTCCAACTGGCACAGCCGATTGCATTGCATCACCACGCACCCGCAACAGTTTTGCGGTATCCCCAACTGACAATGCGCCTGCTGCGCACAGTGCGGTATATTCGCCCAGTGAATGACCTGCGACAAATTCTGGCAATTTTGCCCCACTTGCCCGCAACATGGCAACAGATGTTGCCATAATTGCCGGCTGAACATTTGCAGTCAACGTTAATTCGTCCATTGGTCCATTAAAAATAATATCAGACAATTTCTGATTTAACGCATCATCGACTTCATCAAAAACGGCCCGTGCCATTGGGTTATTTTCATACAGTTCACGTCCCATACCGACACTTTGTGCGCCCTGCCCTGGAAAGACAAAAATTGACGACATATAAAATCCTTTGTTTTGTTTAATAGTATTATAGTTTTCGGATTGAGAACTCGCAACCACAATAATTTTGTCGATAGAAATCAGATTCCCGATTTATTTGGACCCGCAAATTTTCATCCCATTTAATTTTAAGATATTGAATATTATCGCAATTTTTTTCGGCAGCCACATCTACCTGGGTCTGACTTTTATGTCGTGAAACGCCCAGCACGCTTGCGATTGCGTTATAGCCATTTTGTTGTGCGAATTTAACCGCCCGTCTAAAACGGTATTCAAAGCACAGACTGCACCGTGCGCCCCGTTCTGGTTCAGTTTCAAATCCCTGAATTGCAGTCCGCCAGGCATCGTGGTCATATTCTAATACGGCATATTTAACACCTGTTTCTTCACAGTATTTAATCTGTTCCTTCATACGCTTCAAGTATTCAGATTCTGGAAAAATATTAGGGTTAAAAAATAAAACAATAAAATCGGAAACGTTTTCAATTGCCCCCTGGGCCAGTTGTCGAATTGCCCCCGCAGAACACGGTGCGCAACACGACAACAAAACCAGGCGCAAATTATTATCTGACATTTTCAAGTAATCTAGACAGAACTTCTGGAACCTTGGCGGTCACAGTTGGATATATCTGTTTCATATTTTTATTAACGACAATATCTTTATCTGTTAGTTCACGCCACATAACAATTTTTGCAACTGGGACACGTCTTGGTGCGGAATGCATATTTGTTCTTAGTGCCACAGAATACTGTGTATGCGTCCCTGTTTGGATTGCAGGATTGTTAATATTTCTTTCTGTCACTTCTGGTTCAAGTTTGGCTTTTCCGGCCGCCTTTTGTATTTTGCGAACATTTGAAATTTCGTCTGCGACCAGCAATGGTAATGTTTCTTGTTCCAGAACTTTTGTTGACAGATTTGTTCTGATGTTATAGTTTTCTTTTATGCGAAATACTTCGATTTTATAAATATCGTTCATAGACGCCAAGATATTTACAATATCATCAACGCTTTTGATTTCGGCTTCTGCCATAAATTTATTAGCGTGCAAACGCACCATATACTTCTGTCTTGTATCAAAAGATTCTTTTGTTAATCTATTTTCTTCCTTCATTATATATCCTTACATTAAATTATATACTGTTCCGACGTTAATATCGTCTGATAATTCTATGATATTAGCATCGTCTGTGCCGGTTCCGACCTCGGCCGAACTGCACATCATACCAAATGATTCAACGCCTGCAACTGTGCGTTGTGCCATTGGTTTTTTTGCGCCTGGCAACTTGCAACCGACCGGTGC
>JAFURS010000010.1 GCA_017471805.1 Alphaproteobacteria bacterium | reverse complement strand
GTATGTGCATCACGCGTCATATAAACAACAAATTTGGATTCGTCACGATACATTGGTCTGCGTTGTGGTTGGTTGTTCTTTTTCATGTTTATACCCCTTGTAACCGTTGCGTTATATAGCAAGATACCAGAAATGTTCAAGGATTCAATGTTTTTGTGGGGGATGAATTTTCCACTTGCGTTGGGGAAATAAAAGTCCTATAATCTACGGCACATTGGGGCATAGTTTAATGGTAGAACTCCGGACTCTGACTCCGTCAGTGTTGGTTCGAATCCAGCTGCCCCAACCAAGATAAAATCAAAATGTCCCAACGGGGCATTTTTATTTTATCTGGGGCAGCTGGATCGGTCAGAGTGCCAACGGCACGCATGACCAATACGAGAATAGACAATTAGAAAAATCTTAAAAAATCGACCAAGGGATATTTTTTTGATTTTTGTTATTGTGTATCGAGGCACCCAGCTGCCCCAACCAAAGATTCAAACGCCCATTCGGGCGTTTTAATTTTGGATTATGGGCTAATGAGACGAGTGGCAGTATCACGTATAACTTTGTATTAATCACTTATAAAAACTTTTGTTTATATCTGTAATTGAAATTTCGTTTTTATTATTTTATAATGTCATGTGAATCCAAAGGGATTTGGTTTCGGGACCGTAAGAAAGTCCACCAAAAAGCGATGCGGTGCATTCCGCATTGAATCCGCGAACAATATGGGCGCAGGATTGCGCCGTTTATATTGTTTTTAAACCCCGCATTTGTGGTCGGGGGGCCGTCAGTTATAAAAACAGGGTTTCCCGAAGACTGGCGGGGTCATACTTTTTGGTGATTTTCTTAACCCACCCGACCGTCAAATTTCTTTGGCGGCATTATTTTTTTGTAATTTCAACAAAAATATTCAGATATTTTTGTTGAATGTTTGGAATAATGTGCTATGAATAAGGTATCTATCAAGAAAGGAGATGATATGTCCAATCAAAAACATTTGGCGGATTTGTTAAAAGTCTGCAGTATTTTGCCAGCTTTGGCGATTATGCCTGCAATGGCATCTGGGTATACAGTTGTTCCAGAAGATGAAATTTCAGAGGTAAAAACAATATCAGGTAATTTTTCGGGGCTTGATGCGTCAACAACATCTGGCAATCAGTCTGTGTGGTTTGTTAAGGGTGCGGATGTGACGATTGCGTCAGGTGCAACATTTGATAATAATAAGGCAGATTCTGGTATCTTTTCTACGTCGTCCAAGGCACCGTCTTCTTTGACTTTGAATTCTGGGGTTGTATTTGAAAATAATACCGTTCGTTTTGATGGTGGGGCGGTTGCAAATTATAATACTTTGAATGCAAATGGTGTGACATTCCGTAAAAATACGGCACAGACTGATTTTGAAAATGATACAACCCCAATGGGTGGTGGTGCCTTGGCATTAGGGTCTGAATCACAGACGATGATTCAGAATAGTATATTTAGCCAGAATGAATCAAAATATCATGGTGGTGCCATTGCGATGCGTGGGCCAGATGATGGCGATAATTCGGCCGCTGATTTAGATATTATTGATTCTGAATTCAGAGGGAATATTGCTGCACAAAATGGTGGGGCGATTTATTCAACATTCTATGACAGTGAAAATGTAAAAGATTCTGTTTATATCAAGGGAACAGAGTTTACCAAGAATTCGGCCGAACGTGGTGGTGCGATTTATACCGAAGGTAAAGCGGACCTTGGGGGTGGATTGGCCAGCATGAAAATCGAAGGTGCGACGTTCACAGAAAATAAGGCCGCGGCAGAAGGTGGTGCAATTCAAAACAGAAGTTCAATGAATATCACAGATTCTGTATTTAAAGACAATGTCGCCAATGGTTATTATGGTGGTGCGTTATACAATGCAAAATCTGGGAATATTG
>JAFURS010000009.1 GCA_017471805.1 Alphaproteobacteria bacterium | reverse complement strand
AATTGTGGGATTTTTTGTTTTTCTGAAATAACAATAATTATGCCATTTTGGAAACTTTTTTCGCCAGACGTGAAATCTTGCGGGCGGCACGCTTTTTCGGCATAATTTTGCCAGCAGATTTCATAATCTTGCTTTCAGCGTTGCGGGCAGCAGTTGTTGCCGCAGCCTTGTCCCCAGATTCAATCGCAACCAATGCTTTCTTGGTCGCAGTCTTAACCGCACTGCGACGGGCAGTGTTGATTGCGTTCTTCTTGGCAGTTACCAAAATTCTTTTTTCAGATGACTTGTGATTTGCCACGTTATTTTCCTTTTATTTTTGTTTTGATTTTGGTATTTTATAAAAAACAAACATAAAATCAAGGAAAAATAACATGATTTACTTAATAGGAATTATAATTTCGTATTTATTGGGCAGTGTGCCAATGGGTTTAATCTTGACAAAGGTTGCAGGCAAGGGCGATTTACGCAAGGTTGGTAGCGGTAATATCGGGGCAACTAATGTAATGCGGGTCGGTGGTTTGCGTATGGCGGGTTTGGTGTGGCTGTTGGATATGGCCAAGGCAATTGCCGCCGTGTTCGTTGGTAAATATATCGCAGGGGATGCGTTTGGTGCCTGGTGTGGGTTGGCGGCAATCGTTGGGCATTGCTATCCTATTTGGTTGCGTTTCAAAGGTGGCAAGGGGATTTCGTCATTGTTTGGGGTGTTGCTGGCGGTTAGTCCGATGTCTTTTGTTATTTGTGGAATTGAATGGTTGGTTGTTGCGCTGACCAGTGGGATTTCGTCGTTGGGGGCGGTGATTGTGTTCTGTTTAATCCCAGTGCTGGGGTTTGTGATTAGTGCGCCGATTGGATTTGCATTCTTGTGCATCGGGTTGCTGTGTATGTGGCGGCATAGGGAAAATATTAAACGTCTGGTGACGGGTAAAGAATCCAAGATTGAGTGGAAATGGAAAAAATAATTCATTTTTTGGGGGCGTTATGCCCCCATTGTTTTGTATTTATCCTTTATTTTTATTGCTTTTTGTGGTATAATAAAATATCGAAATATTAAAAAGGGCGGGAGTATGAAAGGTTTCTTATCTGTGTTTATGATGGCATTTTTTGTTGCGCCAGCATTTGCGGCGGCACCGGCAATGGCGCCTGCACAGGGACGTGGACGGGCGTCTATGTCAAATCAGATGATGGCGGCACCACGGGCAGTGGCGTCTAAGAATCAGATTTCGGCGGCGGCAACGTTAAAGTCGGATGTGTCTGTTAGTAAGTCTAGTGTCAAGGCGGATGATGTCGTGGCAGAGGTTGCGCCAAAAGAAGAAGTGGCGGTTAAGCCGGATGAAATGAAACCTGCTGATAAGATCGATATGCGTGAAAAAGAAAGACGTGCCTGTTTGCAAAATAATATCGGGGTGGGAAACACCTTTGTTTGGGCATCAAGATACAGTAATCTGGGGAATTATTCTACGATGATAGAAGATGTGGAAGAACCAGAAAATAATACCTGTTTTGTAAAAGTTGAATTAAAGTCGAATGATTCACGGGTAAATGTTGGTGATGTGCCGTCAAAGTATTATGAAATGGGTAAAAATATTACCTGTGGGGCGTGGGCAAACTATGATACGATTAAAGGACGTATCTTGGATGCGAAAAAGTCTGCACGCACCTGGGCGACTGTTGGTGGTGCGGTTGGTGGTGCAGCCGTCGGTGTTGGCGCTATGGAATTATTTGGTAATAAGTGGATTGGTGGTAGTGTCGAGGGACAAAAGGATAAAAGTTTGTCTGATGTTGAAGTGCTGAAATCACAATTGGTGGTTTTGCAAAAGGACAATGAAACAGAATACAATCGTTTTGTTAGAGATTTAACGTCGTTAAAGAAAGAATGTGAAAGCGTTATTTGGTCAGAAAATAATGTCGAACGGCCGGATATTTGTGAAAAGTGGGAACCGTTCTTTGGGTTGGCACAGATTTAAGATAAAAAATCCGCAATTGCGGATTTTTTTATGCCTGGGGGGTTATTCTGTCGTTGGTGTGGAAATGGGCTTGAATTAGTTTTTTGATTTATCGTATAGTCGAATTATGGCAGATATATTTAATAAGTTGTTAATTTTGCGCACGCCTGGGATTGGGCCTGCGAAATACAATGCGCTGGTAAAACGATTCGGTTCTGTGGCAGATGCTGCCCGGTCGCTGAATACGGATGTTGCATTGCGTGATGCGGTTATGCGGGAAATGGAAAATGCCCAGCGACAACATGTATATTATATAGATGATTCAGATGAACGATATCCGTCAACGTTAAAGCAGGTTAAAAATCACAGTCCTGTGATTTGTGTAAGGGGAAATTTAGATGTCTTGCAACGTGATATGGTTGCAATCGTTGGAACACGACACGCAACAGCCAATGGTATGCAATTCGTTGCCGATATTGCACACGGTTTGGCCCAGAAAAATATCGCCGTTGTATCAGGGATGGCGATTGGAACAGATACCGCCGCACATCGTGGTGCGTTAAGGGCGTTGGGGAATAATGCGACAACAATTGCCGTCTTGGCGGGTGGGGTCGATTATATTTGGCCATTGGAAAACGAATCGTTGTATTGGGAAATATTAGAGCGGGGCGCAATAGTTAGTGAAATGCCAGTCGGTTTTGTGCCGGTTGCAACAAACTTTGTGCAACGAAACCGAATCGTTGCAGGATTGGGACAACGCCTGATCCTGGGCGAGGCAGATATGAAGTCGGGGTCGATGACAACCGCACGATTCGCAATCGATTATGGGCGGGATGTTTGGGCAATACCGTCGCACCCCACGGATTCCCGGGCGTTGGGACCAAATTCACTGATTCGGAATGGCCAGGCACGGTTATGTATGGGGCTAGAAGATTTTGTCGAAATGGATGAAAAAAATTCAAATCAGAAAAAAATTGAAAAAAAATTTGATGCGGATTTTAATCTGATTGACGCAATAGGAACAATTCCTGTGTCGGAATCTGTATTGACAGGTGTTGTCAAAAAAAGTATTTCGGAAATTAAAAGCGAGTTGGTTGTCTTGGAATTGCAGGGTTTAGTGCGAAAAGTTGATGGCGGCTATGTTCGGAACTGATTCTTTTAATGTATATACGCTGTATATACAAAGGGCGGAAAACGGGCAAAAAAACGAATCGTTGTCAAAAAATAAAAGTGAAAAAATTGGTTAAAGTTTGGTTGTAAAATCGTTTTTATGATTTAACTTATTGGACGTATCCAAAACGAAAAAACAAACAAAAACAGGACAGAGATTTGAGAAAAGTTTCAAAGCGATGTTCTGAAATATTAACGGCGAGAGAGTTTAAAGTAGGACAGTAAAAACATCATTGAAATCTGAAAAAAACAGATAAAATGATAAAAAAAGTAAAGCATTAAAATACCAAAATATCTGAGGAAAGGCAGAAAAATGGTGTTTTGTGTAGGTGTTTTTTACAAACTTGTTCGGACGGCTCTCTTTTAGGGAAGGAAAGGAGAAACAGAATGCAGGCAGCGGCAAAATCACAAATGACAAACTTGGAAACAATCAAGGGGGCCATTGCCGCAAAAATAGATGCCGCAAATTTTACTTCTTGGATTGCACCACTGAGTTTTGATGTTGTTGATAATGTTTTAGTGTTGGGTGCGCAAAATCAGTTTTCTGTGGATTTTATCAACAGTGTTCACGCAAATGTTTTGGCCGATGTCGCCGCAAGTTTTGGTTTGGGATTAAAGGTTGTTGTTCGCAGTGCCAAGGCAAAAGTTGTGCCAGTTGCAAATGACAATAATACCCAGGTCTATGCCCCAGTTGCCCCAGTTGCAAACACAGCCGTTGCGTTTGATGCGTTTGTGACATCTGATGAAAATATGTTTGTTGTTTCGGCCTGTAAAAAATTAGCCGCAGGTTTGGTTGCGTTTTCCCCACTGTTTATTTATGGTGTGGCAGGTTGTGGTAAATCATTGTTGGCAGAATGCATCTGTTGCGCAGCCCAGGGCAAGGTTGTTAAAATGAGTGGCGCACAGTTCGTTTCTGAATTCACACGCAGTTTGAAAGAACACAATGTGTTTGCGTTCAAAGATTTCTGTCGTAAATGTGAAACATTTATTTTGGATGATGTTCAGGCATTAAGTGGTAAAAAGGCATCAACAGAAGAATTTTTGCAGTTGGTTGTTGATTTGCGCAATGCAGGAAAAAATGTTGTTATCACATCAAATGCAGCGCCAAGCAATTTGACCGGTTTTGACCGCCACGCACAGGGGTTGATGGCATCGGGCTTGGTTGCGGATGTTGTTGCGCCAAACGCATATGTAAAGTCAGTTATGTTAAAGCGTGCCGGTGTTAAATCAGATGTTGCAGATGTATTGGTAAAACGTATTGCAAATGATGGTCATCAGATTGCAGGTGTTGCAACCAAGATCAAGGCATATGTTGATCTGATGGGAACAGATGTTGATATGGAAATTGCACAACGTTTGTTGGCAGATACATTGCAGATAGTAAAAACACCAAACGCAATGGTCAAAGATATGTGCGAAAAATTGGCGGTTTCATATGATGCAGTTTGTGGCAGTGGTCGCAGTCGTTCATTGGTCTTGGCACGTCAGATTATGATGGTTGTATTAAAAGAAGCGACCCAGTTGTCATTGTCAGAAATTGGTAATTTTGTTGGTGGTCGTGATCACGCAACGGTTTTGTATGCAATCAAACAAATTGAAAAGCAAAAGGCAAATGATTTGGTTTTGGCCGCCCAGATTCAGCAGTTGGTTGCAGAATGCAAATAAGAATTGAAATAAGATAAAAATAAAAAAATCCCGGTTTGGGATTTTTTTATTTGTCTTTCCTCATCTATTATTGGATACCGACTCGGAACTCGTCCCCCCAGGTGGCAACAACCTGGCCACCAATGGTGCATTGAATATCTTCAAATCCGTCTTCGACCTGATTCTTTTTTACAACATT